>NZ_JBVHLF010000032.1:0-89064 GCF_055559155.1 Kitasatospora sp. NPDC024654 | reverse complement strand
GCCGGTGAGCCTGGCGGAGGCCCGCCGCCTGTTCAACCTCATCGGCCGCCCTCTCCACGAGATACGCCACGCACTGCACTGGTCAACGCTCCGCCACCGCCACCAAATTGAGGCCAGGCGACATCACTTCCGTCGGCGCATGCGCCTCCAGATGATGCAGATCTAGCCCTGTAGTACTAGGATGCATCCCTGTCCCCGGCTAAAGCCGGGGATACCCTGCAAGATCAGGGATGGCATCCTGATCCTTGTTCTGCTCCTAGCGGTCCTGCTCGGCGGGCTCGGCTTCGCCATCCACATTCTGTGGTGGGTCGCGCTCGTCGTTCTGGCCCCCTGGCTGCTCGGCTTCGTCTTCACCGGTGCCGGCAACGGCGGTCGCCGAGGGCGGTGGTACCGCTGGTGAGCGCCGGCGGGCCGGTGAACCCCGTCATGGCCGGTGCATGACGTCACGTCAATCCGGCTCCCGTCACGGAATGCGGGCCGGCGGACCGCACAGCGGCCGGCCGGAGCAACGGAGCGGTGAGCCACTGGACGCGGTCGCCGGCGTCCTCACCCTGGTGCGACAGCCAGGTGAGGGCGCCGGCTCAACGCGGCATGTTCATGGCTTTCGCCGAAGAGTACCGTCGATACCCTCAGGGGGCCACGCTTCAGCGCCTGGAGGACGTGATGCCCGCGATCCGTCGGTACGCGATCACCTTCCCGGGGACACCGGGGACGCACGCTCCGCCACGTGTGGTGATCGTGCACCTGACCACCCGCACCGGATTCGACGGCCAGCCCGTGTACGCGGACGACTCCGGTACGTTCCTGGTCCACATCAGGGACGGCTGGATCGCGGAGCCCCTGGCCGATCAACCGGGCACCAACCGCACCCAGTGCCTGCACGCCGAACCACTCCCGTAGCGCCCGCACCGTCCGACCTCACAGGTCCGGGTGGGCGGCACCCCCGACGACCGGGGCAGCCGCGGGGCGCCCCCGGAGCGGTCGGGCGGGCGGCATGGGAGCGTCCACCCGCCCGACCGCGTGTTAGACCGCCGCCCCCAGCAGGTCGACGAGGTCGTCCGCGTGCTCCTCTTCCTCCTCCAGGATCGACTCGATCAGCCGCCGGGTGGTCGGATCGTGGTTCCCCAACCACCGGGCGATCTCTTGGTACGACGAGATGACGATCCGCTCGGCGAGCAGGTTCTGCTCCAGCATCGCCTTCAGGTCGTGGTCCGCCGGCGTGGTGTACTCGGTGTGCGCCCGCCGGGCCAGGCTGGTCGGATCGAAGTCGGGCTGGCCGCCCAGCTGGGAGACCCGTTCGGCGGCCCGCATCGCGTGCGCCATCTCCTGCGCGGCGTGCTCGGTGAACTCCGCGGCAACCTGCGCGCGGTCGATCCCGGTCGCGGAGATCGCGTGCCGGGTGTAGCGCAGCCAACACACCACCTCCGTGGCGACCACGTCGTTCAGCACCGAGATCACCTTCTCCTGGTCCAAGCCGTAGGTCTCGGTGACCGGGCCCTGCGCCATCTTCTGCCGGGCCTCATCCCGGATCCTGCTGACGTCCAGCACGAAATCGTCGCCTGCCACATGCACTCCTCACTCGAACGGGCCGATTGCCCCGCACGCCTTCCACCGGAGGGGCGATCCGACACCCGTGGCCCGCTCCGGCCACCGGTTCGCAGTACCGGCCGCCCGGCGGCACCGCGCTCAGTCGGCGTACTCCGGGGCCATCGCGATCACCGAGAACAGACCGCCCTCCGGATCGTGCAGGCTCGCGATGCGGCCGTACGGGGAGTCCTCGGGCGCGACCGCGACCTCGCCGCCCAGCTCGACGGCCCGCCGGGTGGTCTCGTCCGCGTCGGTGACCGCGAAGTAGATGTGCCAGTGCGGCCAGTTGAGCGGCTCGTCGGCCGCGCCGGTGGCACCTCCGCAGATCGCGGCGGTGCTCCGGCCGTCGATCCGGAGCACCACCCGGTCGTTCTCGTAGCGGACCTCGTACCCGGTCTGATCGCGGCGGTCCCACTCGAAGACCTGGCCGTAGAAGACCGCGGCCTGGAAGGCGTCCCGGGCACGCAGCTCGGCCCAGACCGGCGCGCCCGGCCGGCGGAGCGGGCGCGGGCGGCCGGCCCGGCCCTGCCACAGCCCGAAGACCGCCCCCTCCGGGTCGGCCACCAGGGCGACCCGGCCGGCGCCCGGAAGGTCGAGCGGGCCGACGGCGATGGTGCCGCCGCTGTCCCGGACCAGCGCGGCGGTCCGGTCCGCGTCCTCGGTACCGAAGTAGGTCGTCCAGGCGACCGGCAGCTCGAAGCGGCCCGCGATCTGCACGATCCCGGCGACCAGCCGGCCCCCCACGGTGGCCAGCGCGTGCGGGCCCACGCCGCCCGGACCGGGCCGGAAGCGCCAGCCGAGCAGCGGCCCGTAGAACGCCTGCAGCGCCGCGATGTCGTGCCCGCTCAGGCTCACCCACGAGGGAGCCGCCGGCACGTTTCGCACCAGCGGGTCGGTTCCTGCCATCGCTGCCTCCGGGTCGCACCACCGGGCCACCGGGCAGCTGCCCGCGGATCCCGAGATCCATGCAAACCGACGCACGGCCGAGCCGCACCCGGCGCGGCCGATTGGCGTCCGGGCCGGCCCGGCCAGTGGCACCGGATCACGTCCGGGTGGCCGGCCGCGAAGGTCGGCCGCCGCAGGACCAGCGGGCACGCCCCCGCACCGCTCGCCGCTGACCGAACTGGTCGGGCCGAGACCCCGCGCCGGGGCGTCCAGGCCGGCCCCGCGCTCCGGCGGGTACTCGGCCGGGCGGCGGCCGGGCGGCGGTGAGCCCGTGGCGCCCGAATTCACCCGGGTGGCGGCCCACGGCGCGCCCGACCCACCGCTTCCCGGCGTACCGTTGGCAACCCCGGTACCGGCCCGGCGGGGCCGGCAGGCGGGTGATGGCGATGGAGGAACGGGGCTTCGGGAAGCTCCTCGCGATGCTGCTGGAGCAGGCCCACGAGACGGCCCCGGGTGAGCTGGCCTCGCTGATCCGGCGGGGAGCCCGGGCGATGGGCCTCAGCGACGCGTCGGTCTTCCTCGCCGACGTCCAGCAGCTGCGGCTGGTCCAGCTGCCCGACGGCCCCGCCCCACCCACTCCCCCGGAGCGGGCCGCCGCCCTGCCGATCGACGGCACCCTGGCCGGCTGGGCCTACCGGACGATGTCGATGCGGTTGAGTTCGAGCCCGGAGCTGGTGCTGTGGCTGCCGCTGGTCGACGGCATCGAACGGATCGGGGTGCTGCGGATCGCGGCACCCGCGGTGGACGCCGCCACCGTCGAGCAGTGCCAGGCGCTGGCCTCGTTGGTCGCGCTGACCGTGGTCTCCAAGACCGACTTCAGCGACGCGATCCTGCAGACCGTCCGCAGCCGCCCGATGAGCCTCCAGGCGGAGCTGGCCTGGGCGTTCATGCCGCCGAGCACCCTGGGCACCCGGCAGGTCAGCTCCAGTGCCGTACTGGAACCGGCCTACGAGATCGGCGGCGACGCCTTCGACCACTCGCTGACCGACGGCCGGCTGCACCTGACCGTCGTCGACGCGATGGGCCACGACCTGCTGTCCGGGCTCTCCTCCGCCGTGGCGCTGGCCGGCTGCCGGTCCACCCGCCGGGGCGGCGGCGGGCTCGTCGACATCACCACCGCGGTCGACGAGGCGCTCACCCGCTGGGTCCCCGACCGGCCGCTCACCGGTGTCTTCGCCGATCTCGACATCACCGGCGGCGAACTGACCTGGGTCAACCACGGCCATCCGCCGCCCCTGCTCATCCGCCACCAACGGGTGGTCCCGGGTGCCCTCACCCGCCGGTCCCAGCTCCCGTTGGGCCTAGGACCGGGCTACGACAGCACGCCCAGCACCGTCCACCACGCCCAGCTCGAACCCGGTGACCGGATCCTCATCCACACCGACGGCGTCACCGAGGCCCACTCGGCCACTGGTGAATACTTCGGCGAACCGCGGTTGATCGACACCATCGTCCGAGCCACCGCCGCCGGCGAACCCGCCCCCGAGGCACTGCGCCGGCTCGTCCACGCCATCCTGGACCACCAACACGGCCGCCTGAACGACGACGCCACCATCCTGCTCGCCGAGTGGCACCCCCACCCGCCCGAGCCACCGTCCACCGGCTCCGCGCCCGGCTGAGACGTCGGCCGAGGACCGGCGTCCGGTCACACCCGCCGGACCGCCGTCGCACGGTCCCGGATCCCACGGTCGGTCATGCCGTCCTTCCGCTCCCGGCGTCAGGGAACGCCACCGGGTGCGGGCTGCCCGGCTCGGCGCGGGTCGCGCGGCATGGCCGACCACCGGAGGGGGCAGACGCCCGACATCGCATCCGCCGGGAGGCGGCGGAGCCGTTTGCCAGGAGGACCCATGGCACAGGTGGAGGAGTCGATCGAGGTCGCGGTGCCGGTCACGGAGGCCTACCAGCAGTGGACCCGGTTCGAGGAGTTCCCGCACTTCATGGCCGGCGTGGAGCGGATCGACCGTCCGGCACCGGAGTTGACCCACTGGGTGGTCAAGGTCGCCGGTGCGGTACGGGAGTTCGACGCGCGGATCACCGAGCAGCTCCCCGACGAGCGGATCGCCTGGACCGCGGTGGCCGGCGAGCCGCACCACTCCGGGGTGGTCACCTTCCACCGGATCGACGCGAACCGGAGCCGGGTGATGCTTCAACTGGACTACGCCCCACAGGGGTTGGTCGAGACCGTGGGTGACGCGCTGGGCTTCGTCCAGCGGCAGGTCATCGACGACCTGAAGTGTTTCAAGGACTTCATCGAGTCCCGGACCACCGGGGCGGGGCCGGCCTGATCGCCCGGGCCCTCGTCCCGGGCAGCCGAGGCGGCCCCGCCGGTGGACGACCCCGTGGCCGACCACCGCGGTTCAGGGGCGGCCGGGGAGGTCCGTCGGTCGGCCGCCGTCCGGTGCGGGGGCCAGCCCGATCCGCGGCAGCGCGTACGGATGGCGCTCCCGCAGGTAGGCGATCAGCTCCTCCCTGATGTAGCAGCGGAGGTTGAAGGCGTCGCCGCCGTCCCGGGCGGTCATCAGCGCGCGAACCACGATGGTGGAGGGCGTGGTGTCCACGATCTGGAAGGCGCTGCCCTGACCGTCCCACAGTTCGGTCTTGGCCAGCAGGGTTTCGAAGTGGGCGCGCAGGTCGGGCATCGGTGCGCTGTGGTCCAGGTGCAGCAGCGCGGTGCCGGTTATCCGGCTGTCGTTGCGCGACCAGTTCTCGAACGGCCGCCCGGCGAAGTAGGAGACCGGCATGACGATCCGCCGCTGGTCCCAGGTGGCGATGACCACGTAGGTGAGGGTGAGTTCCTCGACGGTGCCCCACTCGCCGCTGACCACGACGACGTCCCCGATCCGGACCATGTCGGCGAAAGCCATCTGGACGCCGGCGAACAGGTTGCCCAGGGTGCTCTGGGCGGCCACGCCCGCCACCACGCCGACCAGCCCGGCGGAGGCCAGCAGGCTGGTGCCCAGGGTCCGGACGGCGGGGAAGGTCATCAGCATCGCCCCCAGGGTGACGAGCGCGATGGCCGCCTGGCAGATCCGGCGCAGCAGCCCGGCCTGGGTGCGGACCCGCCGGACCCGGCTCGGGTCCTGGCGCCGCACCGAGAACCGCACGCTCGTGTCGATCAGCAACGCGACCAGCCGGGCCGCCAACCACGCGCAGCTCGCCAGGGCGAGGAGCACCAGGAAGTGCCGAACCGCCCGCTGGGTCGCCGGGCCGAACCTCGCCCAGCTCTCGCCGCCGAGCAGCAGGCCGGAGGCGATGGCCAGTTGGACCGGACGGCGGCAGGCACGCAGCAGTGGAAGCGGCGTACGGGCGGGTTGCCGGGGCGCCAGCCGGCGTGCGGCGAACTCGGCTCCCCGGTTGAGGGCGAACGCCGCGACGATCGAGCCGGCAGCGATGACGAGCATGCGTAGGACGGCCCACAGGCCCACGACGGATCTCCCTCCACGAGTGCCGGACGGGCAGGTCGCTCGGGACCGCTCCCGTCGGCGCACCGCCCGCGACGGACAGGGGCCGCAGCCCCGTCAGCGGGCTCGCCCTCGCCTACCCCGGGGTGGCCGGGCTACCCGCCCGGGATCCTGGCCGGGCAACGGCGTCGGAGCGGAACCGCGGGCGGTGTCACGCGGAGCGAGTCGATGGGAGCAGGTCGTGATGGCGCCGGGGGCCGCCCCACCCGGGGACCGGCGCGGTCGCGGCCCCGCGTGGGCCGCGACCGCCGAAGGACTCCGACCGGGCGCTTTCACCCGGGACCGCTCACCGGTGTCAGGTGTGCAGGACGTTGTTGCGACCGTCGTGGCCGTCGGCCGCCTCGTCGTCGAACCAGTAGTCGCCGTGCGCGAGGTAGCGGAAGGCGACCCGCTCGTCCGCCGGCAGCACGATGCTGGCCGCCCGGGTGCCGTCGGGGCGGGCGGCGAACGGGTGGGCACCGGGCCGCCAGTCGTTGAAGTCACCGACCACACTGGCTTCACCGGCCGGATGGCCGACGGGCAGGACGAAGGTGACCTCGGTCCGGTTCTTGGTCCGAATACGCTCGAGCATGGAAATCGACTCCTTGGGGGTCGGGCGGCAGTTGGGCCGATCCTCACCCCCAGCCGGCCCGACGGCGCGCCGCGATGGGCCACCGGCGTCGGTCGTCACTCGGGCGGAGTAGCGGCGGGCCGCCGCGGGTCCGCCGGCTCACCCGCCGGGGAGCTCGTCGCACGGCCTGGTGGACCCCGCCGGCCGGTCCGCGCCACGGGGACGCCGGTCCTCACTCCTCGGCGAGGAGCGCGGTCCGCAGACCGTCCAGGATCCTGCTCAGCAGACGTGAGACGTGCATCTGCGAGATGCCCAGCTCATGGCCGATCCGGGCCTGGGTGAACTCGGCGCCGAAGCGCAGCGACAGGACGGCCCGGTCCCGCTCCGGGAGGGCGGCGACCAGCGGCTTGAGCGCCTCCAGGTTGAGCACGGTCTCGAAGGCCGGCTCCTCGACGGTGAGCCGGTCGGCCAGGGTCTGGCCCTGCTCGGCGGCGCCCACGACCGGGGCGTCCAGCGAGCGGGCGGTCTGGGCGCGGGAGGCGACCAGCCCCTCGGTCACCTCCTGCTCGGGGATGTCGAGGTGGACCGCGAGCTCGGCCGTGGTCGGCGCCCGGTCCAGATCCTGTTCCAGTGCGTCGGAGGCCTTGGCCAGGGTCAGCCGCAGCTCCTGGAGCCGGCGCGGGACGTGCACCATCCAGCCGGTGTCGCGGAAGAAGCGCTTGATCTCGCCGGTGATGGTGGGCAGCGCGAAGGTCGAGAACTCCACCTCGTAGCACGGGTCGTACCGGTCGATCGCCTTGATCAGGCCGATCGTGCCGACCTGGATGACGTCCTCGACCGGCTCACTGCGGTGCCGGAACCGGCCGGCCGCGTACTTGACCAGGGCCATGTTCAACTCGACCAGAGTGCCACGGACGTAGGAGTGCTCGGCGGTGCCCTCCTCCGCCGTGTGCAGCCGGGCGAAGAGCACCTTGGACAGTCCACGGGCGTCCTCGAGGCAGACCTTCGTCAGGTCGTCCACCGAGATGCCCAGCCCGGCCGCGACTTCGACGAGGTCGTCCGTTCCGGTGATCGTGCGCACCGCCCCGGGAACGGCCTCGGAGGCGTGGTCGAGACGCGCGGTGGATGACGCGACAGACGCTGCTGTGGCCGGCATGCTCTCTCCTTCGGGGACGGGCCGCTCGGGCGGATGCGGCAGTGGGACTGCGCGTGCCCGGTAATCCCTCGCCACACTCCTCTCATGTAGACAGACCTACAAGACCTCCATCATTCCTTCGCATCTGGTCGCCGCACTCCGGCCCGACCACCGCCGCGATCCCTACCGGCCGGCCACCGTCGACCCGTAAGGTCGTTCCCGGGCACCGGACGCCGAAAGGCGGTGGCCCGACCGCAGCACCACACCACGGCACAGAGGAGTCCCATGCACAGCAGCGCCCCCGAAGGCCCCGGGGCGACTCCGCCCACCGGAACGGACCGGCTGAGCGTGCGGCTGCACACCCGGAACAAGGTGGCCGTCGTCTCCCCCGCCGGCGAGCTGGACCACGACACCGTCAACCTGCTCCGGGTGAGCCTCGACCAGGCCCTCGCCGCCGAGGGCGACCGGGTCGTGGTGGACTGCCGCGAACTGCTGTTCTGCGACTCGACCGGCCTCAACCTGCTGCTCACCACCCGTCTCAAGGCAGAGGCGGCCGAACTCGTCCTGGTCCTCGCCGGCCTTCGACCCACTGTCGCCAGGATGTTCGAGATCACCGGGACGGACACGGTCTTCGACATCCGGTCCGACGTCGGCGAGGCAGTCGCGCGGTGACCCGTTTCGGCGCGCTCGTCCCCCCGCGGTGGGAGGTGTCCGGCCGGGTTCGAGGGGCAGACGAGACCTGGGACGGTCCACCCGTTCCCCAAGACGACCGCCGGAGTGAGGACAGATGAGCGCGAGTGACCCCCGGACCACCGACCGGCCCGCGCTGCCCGGCCTGCCCGCCCACGGACAACTGCGCCGGCTGGCCCTCACCGGCACCACCGGCATCGTCGGCCGTTGCCGCGACCACACCCGCCAGGCCCTGCACGACTGGGGCTGGCTCCCCACTCCCGACCCGGACCAGGCGGCCCGCGCCGACGACGTCCTGCTCGTCGTCTCCGAGCTGGTCACCAACGCCTGCCAGCACGCCGAGGGCCCGGACCAGCTCGTCCTCCACGCCACCGACCGCCTGCTGCGCATCGAGGTCCTGGACCGCGCCCCCGGCACACCCACCCGACACGTGCCGCACGTCCCCGGCCGGCCCGGCGGGCACGGCCTGCACACCGTCGCCCTGCTGGCCAGCCGCTGGGGCAGCACGCCCCGCCCCGACGGCCGCGGGAAGACGGTCTGGGCCGAGATCGACCTCCCACCCGCCTGACCGCCGCCCGCCGCCCACCCGGTGGTGGGACACGCCGGGGGAAGCCACGCCGGGACGGACCGTCCCGGCATGAACCGCCGTCGCGCGGGCAGGCGCACCGACGTTGACGAACCGGCACTTCGGAGAGGGGCACGCCATGACCGACACCGTCGAGCACCGCACCTCGGGACGGCTCGCCGGGCCACTGCCACGCACGCTGCGCCTCGTCCTGCGCTACCGCACCGACGACCCCTTCGCCGTCTCCCTGCACTTCGCCGGTCCGGCCCGGCTGGGAGCCGGCCTGGTGGTCGAGGACGGCGGTGCGGTGGACGACGGGCTGCGGTGGACGGTCGGCCGCGCCCTGCTCGACACGGGTAGCCGGCAGCCCGCCGGCGTGGGCGACCTACGGGTGCGGCCGATGCGCGACGAGACCGTCCGGCTCGACTTCCACGCGCCGGACGGGGTCGCGGTGTTCCACCTGCGCGGTAGCGATCTGCGCGGGTTCCTCGCCGCCACCTACCGCCTGGTCCCGCCCGGCACCGAGAGCGACCGGATCGACTGGCCGGACACCGCCGAGGAGTTCGCGGGCCGGCTGTTCTAGGTGTACTCGGTCATGAGATCGGTGGCAGCCGGCTGATCGGGGGCTGACCGCCGGGTCGCTCAGACCTCACGGTCCTCACCGCCGTCCGCGACGAACGCGTCCAGCGTGCCGGTCAGCTGCTCCAGCCGGGTGCGCAGGTCGACGGCCTGCGCGGCGGTGAGGCCGGTCGAGGCGGCGATCTGCCGCGGGATCCGCTCGGCCGCCCCGCGCAGCGCCTCGCCCTCCGCGCTCAGCCCGACGATCACCAGGCGTTCGTCCTGCGCGCTGCGCTCGCGCCGCACCAGGCCGGCCGCGTCCAGCCGCTTGAGCAGCGGGGAGAGCGTGCCGGAGTCGAGCCGCAGCAGCTCGCCCAGCCGCTTGACGGGCAGGTCGCCGCGTTCCCAGAGCACCAGCATCACCAGGTACTGCGGATAGGTCAGGCCCAGCTCACCCAGCAGGCGCCGGTAGACGCGGTCGAAGGCCCGGGCGGCGGCGTGCACCGCGAAGCAGACCTGGATGTCGAGCTGGAGCAGATCGCCGTCGTCGGGCCAAGGCGGTTCCGTGGACGGCAGCTGGTATCGGGGGTTCGCTGGGACCATGCGCTCCAGAATACAACTTGATTGCTAGCCATTAGATTGCGCGCAACTTGATTGCGTGCAATGATTCTGGTGTGGCCGGGACGGACCCCCGGCCGCCCGGGCGAGTGCTCCCCTCGCATCCGCCCGAGGACCTGACGACGACGGACGAAGGACGATTCCGATGGATGCGCTGTACACCGCTGCCGCTACCGCCAACGGCCGGGAGGGCCGCACGGTCAGCTCCGACGGCCGGCTCGACCTCCAGCTCGCGTTCCCCGAGGCACTGGGCGGCAACGGCAACGGCACCAACCCCGAGCAGCTCTTCGCCGCCGGCTACGCGGCCTGCTTCGCCAGCGCGCTCGGCGCGGTGGGCCGGGCGGCGAAGATCGACACCAAGGACGCCTCGGTCACCGCCGAGGTCAGCATCGGCAAGGACACCGACGGCGGCTTCGGCCTCGCGGTGACCCTGCGGGTCGAGCTCCCCGACGACCTGCAGGGCGAGCAGGGCCGCGCCCTGGTCGAGCAGGCGCACGCGTACTGCCCGTACTCGAAGGCCACCCGCGGCAACATCGAGGTCACCCTCGTCGTCGAGTAGCCTCGGGGCCGGCCGCGGGCCGTGGCGCCGGGACCCCCGTCCCCGGCGCCACGGCCCGCGGTCCTTCCGCACCAGCTCGGCCGCCCGGACCCGGTAGCGGCCGGGGGAGCCACCGGGCGGCGGCTCGGGCCCGGCCCGAGCGCGGCCTCGATCCGGGTCCAGCCCCATGCACGGTCTCCGTCGTGCCTCCCCGGTCGCGGTGAGAGCCCGAAGCCGACACCGCCCACCGACGGTTCAGTCCAGCTCGTACTCGAAGGTGTAGGGCACCACGGTGTCGCCGGGCCGGGAGACGAAGCCGCCCGTCCCGCGCAACCCGGTCAACGCGGCCGTCCCCGACCCGGGGACCACCTCGAACGTGCAGTGCACGCTGCCGTCGGCCTCGAAGGTGCCGCGCTGTTCCGCGACGAAGCCGCCCTCCCGGCCGTCGAGGCGGCCGGCCAGCAGCTCCAGTCCGGTGAAGGTCCCGGTCTTCTCCGTGACGTAGGCGATGGTGTACTCGCAGCTGGTGGCCCCGGCCTCGATGCCGCCGGAGAAGTGGTTGGTGACGGAGGCACGGGCGAGCCGCGGGCTCGCCTCGGCACCGCCGACGGCGTGCTCCTGCCAGTCGGCGGAGCGGAAGCTGCCGGTGGTCCGGATGGGCATGTGACTGGTCCTCTCGATCGGCCGCCCGGCTGCTCCGGACGGCCCGGGACCAGCTTCACCGGCATACCTGACACCTGCTGTCAGGTATGCCCCGACGACCGGTCACAATGGCCCGGTGCGCGCCGACCGGCTCCTCGCCCTGCTCCTGCTGCTCCAGAACCGCGGCCGGCTGACCGCCCCCGAACTCGCGGCGGAGCTGGAGGTCTCGGTCCGCACGGTCTACCGCGACGTCGAGGCACTCGGCGCGGCGGGTGTCCCGGTGATCGCGGACCGCGGGCCCGCCGGCGGCTACCGCCTACTGGACGGCTACCGCACCCGGCTCACCGGGCTGACCGACGCCGAGGCCGGCTCGCTCTTCCTCGCCGGCGCCCCCGGACCGGCTCGTGACCTGGGCTTCGGCGCGGTGCTGGCCACCGCACAGCTCAAGCTGCGGGCCGCGCTGCCGGGCGAGTTGGCCGAGCGGGCCCAACGGATCCAGGACCGGTTCCACCTCGACGCCTCCGCCTGGTTCCGGGAGGCCGACCCGGTCCCCCACCTCACCCGGCTCGCCCGGGCGGTCTGGGACCAGCGCGTGCTGCGGACGCACTACCGCCGCTGGCGCGGCGAGGTGCACCGCGAGCTTCGGCCGCTCGGCCTGGTGCTCAAGAGCGGCATCTGGTACCTGGTAGCGCAGACCGCCCGGCCGGATCCGGAGGAGAGCATCCACAGCTACCGGGTGTCGCGCTTCCTGGCCGTGGACGTCACCGAGGAGTGCTTCGACCGCCCACCCGGCTTCGACCTGGCCGCCCACTGGGCGGACTCCGCCGACCGTCTGACGGCCGCGCTGCACCAGCAGACCGCGCGGCTGCGGCTCTCCCCGCAGGGCCGGCGGCTGTTGCCCACTCAGTTCGGTGCGGCCGGCGGCCGGGCCCTCGCCACCGCCGGACCGCCGGACGAGGAGGGCTGGGTCGAGGTGGACCTCCCGGTCGAGTCCACCGCCGTCGCGGTCGGCGACCTGCTCCGGCTCGGCGCCGAGGCCGAGGTCCTGGCCCCGCCCGAACTCCGCGCGGCCCTCGCCCACACCGTGACCACCCTGGCCGCCCGCTACGGCGCCTCGCCGGCATGACGCCCGGCCCGGTCGGCGGCGGGGCGGCCCGGACGCACCGTACGAGACGATGACGGACGGGATCACGACGACCTCGCGGTCTGCTACGACCCCGACGGCGAGGAGGACGAGGCCTGACCGCTGCCGACGACGGCAGCGGCCTGACCTCCCGCCACCCGCCGGAACGGCCCGCTGGAGACCCGTGCTCCAGGAGGCCGTCCGTCACCTCACGCCCCGCACCGAACCAGGGCATCGGGGCAGCATCCGGCGCGGGGCCGACGCCCGACACGCCCGTGCCGCGGCCGGCCCGTGGTCAGTAGCCGGCGGCGCCGCCGCGCGGGGTCGTCACGATGGTGCGGGAGCGGTCCGAGGTGACGATCGTCCGGAAGACCAGGTCGACGCGCAGGATGACCGGAGCGGTCCGGTACGGCGAGTCCGACTCTCACAAGGGCAGCGCCTGCTCGATGACCTCCCAGGCCCCCTCGGTGTCGCCCGTGGCGATGAGGGCGCGTGCGCGGTCCAGGGCCTGCTGGAACGCGGGCGCTTCGGGCAGTATCGGCGGTACGTAGCGTGCCGCGCGCGACATGAGGACGTCGAGCTCGGAGCGGGCACGCGCTCCTGGTGACGGCGCCGAAGCCGGGGTGCGGCTCAGGCTCCTCCCCACTGCTGGCCCATCCACAAGCACGCGGTCCATTCGCCGTCCGGTCCGACGACGCTCGCGTCGAGCAGCCAGTAGTCGCCGTCGGCGGGCCCCGGCACGAGGAGACAGGACCCGAGGTGCCGCGCGAGGTCCTCGTCGGCCGACCAGAAGTCGTAGAGCTCGGGCTTCACTTCCGGGAGCCAGCCGACCTCGTCCACCTTCAGCAGCTCGTAGAGCAAGGGGTCGATGTTGCGCCAACCGTTGCTGGCGAGCGTGAAGTTGCGGTAACTCGGCGGCAGTCGGACGCCGATGCGCTCCTCGGCCGCGCGGACCGCCTCCTCCGCGGCCGGCTCGTAGCCGAGCCATCGGTTCTCCAGCCGGACGTCGTCGAAATCGGCCAACTCCTCTTCGTCGGCCACCCGTGGGTAGTCGTCGCTGTAGCCGCGCAGGAACTCCTGCCATTCGGGCAGGGTCACCGGTACGGACTGCCTCGTGTTCGCTCCGTTGTCCATCGGCTTGGACGCCTTCGTCACCGTTGATGAAGGACACGGCCGGACGGAGCGGCCCGGTTCACGGACCGCTGCCGGATCGAACCGCCCTCGGGGACGGACCGGGGGTTCCCCGGGCTACGCCCCCGCCGCCACGACCCTGAGCTCGCCGAGCGATTCCCGGATGTAGTGCGAGAGCTCCTGTTCGTTGTCGGTGTTGATCCAGCGCTCGAACGCGATCTTGAAGACGGCGACCCCGGTCTCGGCCGCCAGACTCGCGCCGGGCTCCGCGACACCGCGCCGGCGCAGCGCCTGGGTGAGCGCCGCGGACAGGGCCGCGAGCTTGCTCAGCTCGCGCTCCTGCAGCTCCGCGTTGGCGGCGATGACGGCCTGACGCTGCCGGGCGAACTCGTGGCGCTCCTGGAACTCGGCGGATACCGCGAGGAGGGCCGCGGCCACGACGTCGATGGGCGCGGCGGAGCCGGGCGCAGCGTCGGCGGCGCCCACCAGGAGCTCCTGCAGCTGGCCCGAACCGGCGAAGAGGACCTCGCGCTTGTCCGCGTAGTGCCGGAAGAACGTCCGCTCCGTCAGGCCCGCCCGCTTGGCGATCTCCGCCACGGTGACCTGCTCGAAGCCGCGCTCCAGGTACAGCTCCAGTGCCGCCCGCGCGAGGCGGCCGCTTGCGTTCGGCTCCCATCGACCCATGACCGAATTCTAAGTGGATGACATTGACTGACATCAGAGGTACTGTGATGTCAGTTACTGACATCGACCGCCCCGCCTTCCGACGGGTTCCACGCGTCCCGGCGAGGAGGGCGGTCGACTGAGTTGGAGGTCCTTCTCATGCGCGTCTTCGTCACCGGAGCGTCCGGCTGGATCGGCTCCGCCGTCGTTCCCGAGCTCATCGCCGCAGGGCACACCGTCGTCGGGCTCGCCCGCTCCGAGACCTCGGCCGCCGCCCTCACCGCGGCCGGGGCCGAGGTGACCCGCGGCACCCTCGACGACCTCGACACCCTGGGCAGCACGGCGGCCGCGTCCGACGGCGTGATCCACCTCGCGTTCAAGCACGCCATCGCTTTCACCGGGGACTTCCAGGGCGCCGCTGACGCGGACCGCCGCACCATCGAGACCGTCGGCGAAGCGCTCGCCGGTTCCGACCGGCCCTTCGTCATCGCCTCCGGGACGCTCGGAGTCTCGCCGGGGCGGGTGGCCACCGAGCAGGACGGCCGAGGTCTCGACTCGCACGCGGTCCCGCTGATCGACGGCGCCAACGCGCGCCTCTCGAACGCGCAGCTGACTCTCGCCCTCGCCTCCCGCGGCGTCCGCTCGTCCGTCCTGCGGCTCCCTCCGACCGTGCACGGCGACGGCGACCGCGGCTTCGTGGCCTACCTGGTCGGCATCGCCCGTGCCAAGGGCCTCTCCGGCTACCTCGGCGACGGGTCCAGCCGCTGGCCCGCCGTCCACCGGCTCGACGCCGCTCGCCTGTTCCGCCTCGCGCTGGAACAGGCCCCGGCCGGATCGGTGCTGCACGCCATCGCCGACCAGGGCGTCCCGATCCGCAGCATCGCCGAGGTGATCGGCCGCCACCTCGACCTCCCCGTGGCCGCGGTCCCCACCGAGCGGGCGGACGAACACTTCACCTGGCTGGCCCGACTCCTGGCGGCCGACAGCCCGGCGTCGAGCACGCTCACCCGCGAGCTCCTCTCCTGGCAGCCCACCCAGCCGGGGCTCGTCGACGACCTCGACCAGGGCCACTACTTCCGCGACGCCGCTCAGCACGGGGCCCAGGCGGACTGAGCGACCGTGTTCAGCCGGGGTCCACGACCAGACCCCGGGGGCGCGCCGGCTCGGTGCGCCCCCGCAGGCGGTCGCCGGCCGGGCCCGGACGGCGCGCGAGGTTCCGGCCGGGTGCGCGCCACCCGGCCGGTCCTATCGGAAGTCCACGTCGCACACGGAGAGGAAGAACTCGCCGGTCTTGCGGCCGTTGCCGCCGTCGGGCGTGTCCGGGCCTCCGTGTCCTCCCCAGATCTCCACCAGCGCGGCTCGACCGCTGCGGTACGGGAGGGTCGAGAACTCCCAGTGGGTGGAGTCCTGTTCGCCGGAGCCATGGACCTCGACCAGGAACGGTGTCGGGTCCACGTCCTCCCAGGAGAGGCCGTTGACCGGATCCCAGCCCGGACGGGTGATGAACCAGCGGTGGGACCAGGTCTCGCCCGTGTGGTAGGCCATGTAGTCGTAGCCGAAGGTGTGCGTGTCGGCGCCGGCTTCCAGCGTGGTCAGGGGCCAGTCGCCCCGGCTGCCGCCGGGGACCAGGTCGAGTCCCTGGAACGCCTTGTTGCCGGTGGAGGCGACGGTGTTGCCGCCGAAGAACTTGCGGTACTCCAGGTACCGCAGGTCGTAGTTCCAGGGGTAGTCGGCGAGCATCCGGTCCGCGCCCGGAAGGACCTCGTGCCAGTCGGTGCTGGTGTTGAGGCTCCGTGCCTCGACGCAGATCGAGGAGGGGTCCTCGTCCCGGATCGCGGCAGCGGCCCGGCTGCGCGGGTGGTCGACGGTGCCGTGCCGGGGCGCGACACCGGTGGCGGCCGGGGCGTTGGTGCGTGGTGCCGGGGCCGACCACGGCCGGGCGTCCTCCCGTCGGACCGTCACCTCGTCGGTGAAGGGGGTGTACTGGCCGTCCGCCTTGGCCCGGATCTTGACGCGGTAGTCCGCCTCCGGCTCCTCGCCCAGGTCCACCCAGTGGGAGTTGGCCAGTGACCAGTCCCAAGCCGGCCAGTAGAGGTAGACGGTCTGCCGTGCCTCGCCGTTGATCCACACCTCATACCGGTGGGGGTAGGGCGCGTCACCGTTGTTCCAGTCCTCCGGCGGGGGCCAGGTCGGGTGGTCGGGCTGGTTGTCCCCGATCCGCCAGCGCAGATGGATGCCGTACATGGTGTAGCCGCCGTCGGCGCGGTGCTTGATGTCGGCGCGCAGCTCGGCCGGGGTGGCGCTGGTGGCACTGCTCTTCATGATGTCCTCTTCTCCTTCAAGCGGGCGTTCCCGTTGGCACGTTGCCGGAAGCCGTGTGCGACCCCGCCGGCTCCGGCGTGTGCACCCCGTGGCTGGAGGCACGCCGGACACCCCGCCCGATATCGGCCCGCCCGGGGAACCGGTGGCGTGCGGCTGCCGGATTCATGGCCAAGGTCCTAGCCACACCGGGTGGCGGCCACACCGGGAGAGCGGGGATTCGCCCGGACAGGCGATGGCGTGAGATCGATTGGCCACGGACGGCCCAAACGGTCGAAGCTCCCGACGCTGCCCCGACAAGCGCGGTACGGCAGCCGGCCACGTGACGAACGAGCTGCCTCAGGCACCGTCCGGATCCCCCCGGCACCGCCGTCACCCGGTTCGGCGGGAGAATCGGCGACGGTCTTCCGGTCGTCCTGAAGATCACCCGTGGCCCCGCGGGCGATAGAGTGCCGCCCCGACCTGAACAGACGGCCACCGGGGGAAATCACGCATGAGCGTCATCCTGTTCAATCTCACGACCGCAGCCCTGATGGTGCTGATGTTCAAGTGCGGCATGGCCCTGATCGGCCCGGACACGATCAGTCGCCGACCGCTGCCGTGGGCCGCGGTGGGGCTGACCGCACTCGCCGTGGCCGCGGTGATCCTCCAGCTGAGCTGGTCCGGTGCGATGGCGGCCCTCGACAGCGACCCGAGCAAGTCCGGTTGGTGGCGTGTGCTGACCGCCACCTTCATGCAGAACGGCGGGGCCTCCGGTGCCCTCTGGAACATCGTCACCCTGGCTGCGGTCGCCGCCCTGGCCCAGTGGTTCTGGGGTGGTCCGGCGATGGTGGGCCTGTTCCTGGCGGGCATCGTCCTCCCGCAGCACATCGACTCCCTCTTCGGCGACAGCAGCCGGAGCACCGATCCCCGCAACTTCGCCGGGAGTTCCGGAGCGACCTACTTCCTGGCCGCCACTCTGGCCGCCGGCCTGCTGGTGCGCGCCGCCAACCGTTCGGAACGGCTGCTCGCGCTCAGCGTGCCGCTCGTCGGCCTCGCCCTGTGGGTGACCCAGAGCAACGGGCACGGACTCGTGAGCGTCTACGGTCTCGGACTCGGCCTGGCGGCTCTCCCGCTGCGCGCCCGCACCGCTCGCGGGGCCGGGAGGACGCCCGACGGGGCACCGAGCGAGCAGCTCGGCCAGGAGGCCTAGCACCGCATCAGACGTCGCGTTCCCCCAGGGCCACCCGCGCCGACGCGCCACAGCGGACCGGGACGACGCGGATGCCGCCCGCACAGTCCCCGCACCACCGACGGGTCGGAGACCAGGCAGGCATCCGGCCCGCCCCCGTCGGCCCGCTTTGGTGCGTCCGCGCCGGTGCGTCGGTGGTGACTCCAGCTGGTCGATCGTCAGTACCCGGTGGTGCCGGTCAGCCGTCGCCGTCCCTTCTGCCGGCCGCGGGACCACGACGGGTACGGGATCAGGGCCCGGCCGGGCGCCGGGCCGCCGCGAAGGCGCGGAAGCGGCGGGCCTGCGGTGGCAACGGGTGGTCGCGGCGCCAGGTGAGGCCGGTGGTGCGGTAGGCGTCCGGGGTGGACAGCGGGAGCAGGTGGATGCCCGGGTGGCCGACGGCGGCGTTGGCCGGGACGAGCGCCAGCCCCTGCTGCGAGGCGACCGCCGCCACGATCTCGGCGACCGTGCCCGCCTCCCCGGCCACGGGGGCGGTCAGACCGGCCCGGTCGAAGATCCGGCAGGTGATCTCGCGCAGGCCGACGTCCTGGCGCATGATGACGAACCGCTCGTCGACCAGATCGGTCAGCTGGAGCGCGCGGGCCGCCGCGCTTGCGATGAGCGGATGACCGGCCGGGACGGCCAGAAGCAGCGGCTCCTCGCCCAGCGGCAGCCAACCGTACCCGGGCAGGGAGGGCTGCGGACTCGTGATCGCGAGCTCCGCCGAGCCTTCTCCCAGCAGGTCCAGCACGCCGACGGCGGAGTCCTGGCGCACCCGGACGGGCGCGTCCGGCGACTGCCGCCGGTAGGCCTCCAGTACCTCCGGCACCAGCCAGCCGCCCAGCGAGTGCGCGTACGCCAGGCGGAGCGGATCCGCCGGGGGCGGGAGCAGCGCGGCCATCTGGTCCTGCGCGGACTCCAGCTCCTCCAGCGCGCGGCGGGCGTGCCGCCGGTAGATCCGGCCGGAACGGTTGAGCCGCAGCCGGTTCCGGTCCCGGTCGAAGAGCGGTGTGCCGAGCTGGTGTTCCAGGCGCCCGATCGCCCGGGAGAGGGTCGGCTGGGTGGTCCCGACCAGGGCCGCCGCGTCGGTGACGTGCTCGGTCTCGGCAACGGCCAGGAACCAGCGCAGTTCTTCCGTGATCACCCTGACATTATGCGCGCGGCGCATGATCCGTCGTCGGGAAGGGCATTTCCGTCCGCCCGGCGGCGCGGGCGAAGCTTTCCCCGGACACCACACCGATGCCGTACCACGGAGGTTTAGACATGTCTGACGAACCGACCACCTTGAGCACCGAGGAGCGCATCGCCATGGCCGACCGGTTCCGCACCGGCCTGGTGACGGCGGACTGGGAGCTGATCCGCTCGCTGCTCACCGAGGACGCGGTCTGGACACTCCCCGGTGACAACAGGATCTCCGGCACCGTCCGTGGCGCCGAGGCCATCATCGAACGGCTCCGCCTGATCGCCGGCTACGGCGTGAACTTCGACTTCCAGCGGACGCTGGTCAGCCGGGACAACTTCGCCCTGTCGCTGCACAACACGGCCGTACGCGACGGACGCGTGCTCGACGAGCACCTGGCCACCGTGTGCTTCCTGCGCGGCGCCCGGATCGGCGCGATCGAGACGTACCTGTCGGACGTCCCGGGGATGAACGCGTTCTTCGTCTGACGACCACCGGCACCGACTGCGGCGGTCACCGGCTCGGGCGCCGACGGCAACGGGTCGGTGCTGCTGGACACGCCTGCCACCCCGGCACCGGACAGGCCTGCGGCAGCACCGGCACGAGCACCCGCCGACCGTCCGTCAGCACGGCCGCCACCACCGGGCGGAGGCCGTCCCCCTCCGCCCGGCGACCGGCACAGGCCGCCCGACACGGCTGCACACCGCCGTGGGCGCCGGGACGGCCCCGGCCGCCAGCACCGCAACGGCGGCCGGGGCGGCGGCGACCACGTGATCAGACCAGGGCCGCCTCGATCAGGTCGGCGGCCTTGGCCGCACCGCCGCCCGCGCGCACCTCGCGGCTGATCTCGGCCAGCCGGGCCGCCACCGCCGGGTCACCGGTCAGTTCCAGCACGGCGGAGCGCAGCGCCCCGGCGGTGGCCTCGGCGGTGTCCAGCCGGCGTCCGACGCCCAGCTCGACCAGCCGGTCCGCGTTGCCGAACTGGTCGGCGGCCTGCGGCACCGCGACCATCGGCAGCCCGCAGTACAGGCCCTCGCTGCACCCGCCCATCCCGGCGTGGGTCACGAAGGCGTCCGCCTGCTGGAGCACGGCGAACTGCGGCACCCACCGGTGCACCTCGACGTTGGCCGGGATCTCCCCCAGCTCGGCCAGGTCGGTCGCCTTGCCGACCTGGAGTACGACGTGCCAGCCGGGCAGATCGCCGAAGGCCTTCAGGCACTCGCGGTAGAAGCCGGGCTGGTGGGTGAAGGCCGAACCGAGCGAGATCAGCAACACCTTCTCCACGCCCGCCGGGCGGGTCCAGCCGCCCTGGTGCTCGCGGGGCCCGAGGCAGGGCCCGGCGAAGGAGAAGACCTCGGGATCCACCAGGTCGATGTTGGACTGGAACGCCCGCGGGATGACCGCGATCCCGCGATCCGGGTGCAGCATGTACGCGAAGGGGTCGCGGGGCTCCAGCCCGTTCTCGACCAGCCACTGCGCGAACCGCTCCGGGTACCGATCCGCCGCCAGGCTTTCCCGCATCATCCTGAAGCGGTCGTCCATGTCCTTCTCGAAGCCGTCCCAGGCGACCATGGACGGCAGGATCGCTATTGACGGCAGGCCCCAACCGTCTGCCAGCACCCGGCCCACGTACGCCATGAAGTCGTACAGGACGAGGTCGGGCCGGTCGTCCTGGAACGCCTCCCGCATCCGGGGCAGCATCACCTTCGCGTCCTCCAGGATCATGCCGTGCACCTTGGCCGCGGCGTCGACGGCGACCGCGCCCTTGAGGAACGGCACGGTCGTGTCGTGGGGCACGATCCGGGCGCCGGTGGACTCGATCTGCTCGGCGAACGACGGGTCGTTGACGTAGCTGACCCGGTGACCGCGGGCGACCAGCTCCCGCATCACCTCCAGGCTGGGGTTGACGTGGCCGTGCGCCGGGATGTTGACCATGGCGATGTGTGCTGGGCGAGACATACCGCGTCCTCTCGTCATACGTCGTTGACGTCCTATACCCGGCAGCCTGACTCGCCGTCAGCTCAACTGTCAAAGCGGTACCTTCGTCCCGCCCGGGGTTCGAGGACGGGGTGCGGCGGGGTGCCGCCGGCCGTGCCGGAGTACGCGGATGGGCGGCAGGTGTGCGAGCCCCGACCTCGGTGGGCCCACCACGCATGTGTGGCCTGCCCGCCGGTGACCCCGTCGAGTGATCCGGCCACCGCCGCGACGTCCCTGTTGCTAGGCCGGCGTGGACTCTGACTGTGCGTCGAGGAGACCGAACATGCTGGCGGACGACGACATCTCCGGGTGATACCCGGACAGGCCACCGCCCGGTGCGTGGAAGCACCGCCGTCGTGGCTTCGTCGTCGTCCCTCTTTCCGCCAGTCTGCTCCGAGGCAGAAGTGTCATTCCTGCCTCCCTCCCCACGAGGTCACCTCCATGTCCGGTGCCTTCGTCGTCTGCTCGAACCCGTCCTTCACCTGGCCCGACGACACCCCCGTCTTCCAGGGCCTGTCCTTCGCCCTCGGCTCCGGCCACACCGGCCTCGTCGCACCCAACGGCACGGGCAGGAGCGCCCTCCTCAAGCTCATCGCCGGCCGCCTGCGGCCCGGCACCGGGTCGGTCTCCGTGACCGGCACCCTCCGCTACCTGCCGCAGAGCCTCCCCCTCACAGGCGACCTCACCGTCGCCGAGGTGCTGGGCGTCGCCGCGATCACCCAGGCCATCGAAACCACGCCTCCCCTCAGGGGAGTTCGGGTCGCTATTTCAGGGACTCGTCGGGGGTCCACCCGGATGCCGCGCCCCGCACCCATGGGAAGAATCGCCGTCATGAAGGGTCGTGTCCCGCCTTGTGGTGTAGCCGATCTTGCTTGAGATCTTCACGGATGCTCGGCTAACGAGAAGCCGGACAGCGCGCCCGGACCGAAGCCCACAGGCTGACGGCCCGTCAAGCCAGGCGGGGGCTCCTCGAAGCCGGGATTCCGGTCGTGAACTGCGCTTTTGTCACCTTGATCGGCTACACCACGAGGCGGGACACGATCTCATGAAGGCGAACCGACGAGTGGCCAGGTACGCGGTGGGCTTCGCCACCGCCGCGGTGATCATCCCCCTGAGTGTGTCGGCTCCGGCTGTCGCGGCACCCGCCGCGACACCGCTGACGGCTTCGAGCACGCCGGCAGCCCGGACGGCGAGCGCGTTGTCGCTGCCGCGGCCGACCGGACCGTACGCGGTCGGTCGCGACACCCTGCACCTCGTCGACCCGCGGCGCACCGATCCCTGGGTACCGCGGTCAGGGCCGCGACAGTTGATGGTGGACCTCTACTACCCCGCCATCGCCGACAGTGGCACGCCCGCTCCGTACATGAGCACCGCCGAAGCAGCGGCATTGATCAACTACGCTGGTCTGTCCGGGCCCCTCGCACCGACCACCCTCGCCGGCACCCGCACCTGGGCCCGGGTCAACGCGGCGCCGGCTCGCGGCCGCTACCCGCTCGTCGTGCTGTCCCCCGGCTTCACGATGCCCCGCTACACCCTCACCGCCCTCGCCGAGGATCTGAGCAGCCGGGGATTCGTGGTGGCCACCGTCGACCACGCCTACGAATCGGCGGCCACCCAGTTCCCCGGCGGCATCCTGCCCTGCGCGGCGTGCGACGAGTACGACGCCGGTACCATCACCCAGGCGCGGATCGCCGCCACCCGCGCCCAGGACGTGTCCTTCCTGCTCACCCAACTCACCGGCCCGAACCCGGTGTGGCGGTACGCCGGCCTCGTCAACCCGGCGAGGATCGGCATGGCCGGCCACTCCATCGGCGGTGACGCGACCCTGACCACCATGCTCGCCGACCGGCGCGTGCTGGCCGGCGCCGACCTCGACGGCCCCATCACCCCACCGGTTCCCACGACCGGCATCGACGGTCGCCCGGTCCTGCTGATGGCGGCCGCGGCCCCGAGCAGCCCGGACATCCTGCCGACCTGGACCAGCAGTTGGCCGGAGCTGAACGGGTGGAAGCGGTGGCTCACCGTCGCCGGCGCGGACCACTACACCTTCACCGACCTGGACTACCTGGTCAACGAGAGCGGCGTACTGTCCATCCCGAGCGCTCCCAGGTCGATCGTGATCACCACCAGCTACGTCAGTGCCTTCTTCGAACGCCAACTCAAGGGCGTCCGCGAGCCGTTGCTCAACGGGCCCAACCGGGCCTTCCCCGAGGTGACCTTCACCAGCCCCTGACCGGCACGGGTGGCACGAACTCCGCCTCAGCCGTGGCCACCGGCTTCTCCGCGACGGCTGACGACCACCCTCGCACCGCCCGTCACCGGTTCACGCGCGGCGGCCCTGCCCGGTCCACGGGTATCGCCGGTGACGACGCACACCCTGTCCCCGAGTCCCAGGTCCGTTCAGGGCCGCCTCCTGTCCGATTTCTGTCCTATTCCTGTCAGGTCAGCTGTCAGGTGACGCGAACCGCAGGGGCCTCACAGCATCGCCTCCTGAGGTTGCGTGGGCACCACGATGACTGTGGTGGTTCCGGCGGTCAGGGCCGCCTTGAACTCGCGCTCGAGGTCCTGGGTGGTCTCCACCTCGACCGCACGGCATCCGAAGCCGCGGGCCACGGAGGCGATGTCGATCCCGGGCAGGTCGAGTCCCGGAACCCCCGGTGTCTCCTCCAGCACCGCGAACGACTTGAGGATGGAGTACTCGTGGTTGCGCATGACCACGTACACGATCGGGAGGGCGTGCTGCGCCGCCGTCCAGATGGCCTGCACGGAGTACTGGAAGGAGCCGTCGCCGATCAGGCCGACCACCGGCCGTTCGACGCCCAGCTCCCGGTCGCCGAGCGCGACGCCCACTGCGGCGGGGACGGCCCAGCCGATACCGCCACTGGCCGTGGCGAAGAACGATCCGGTCCTGACCGTCGGCAGCCACTCCACCTGCTGCGCCATCGTGGAGGTCGATTCGTTGACGATCACCGCGTCGGGCGGCCGGACCCTGCTCAGGGCGGCGTAGACCTCCGGCGGGGTCAGCGGGCTGTTCGGCGCCTGCGGCAGGACCCGGGGCCGCGCCATCGGCTCCGGGGCGGTCCGCGTCGACCCCTCGGCGACCAGGTTCAGGAGCAGCTCGATCGCCGCCCCGGGATCGCCCAGGAGGCTGTCGCCCACCCGCGCCGCCGCGGCAACCCCCGGATCGCCGGTGATCTGCAGGAGCTCCGTTCCCTCGGGGAGGTAGGGACCGGGCACATAGGGGTAGTACCGGAACACCTCGGCGCCGATCACGACCACCAGGTCGTGTCCCGCCAGCCGATCGCCGATGGTCTTCACCGACATGCCGAGTGGGCCGCCGAAGAGGGGGTGGTCCTCCGGGAAGGAGGCGCGGTCCAGCAGCGGGGCGCCGTAGACGGCGGCGCGCAGCTTCTCCGCCAGGGCGACGGCCGCTTCCCAGCCGCCGCTGCGGTCGACCTCCGGCCCGAAGACCAGCGCGGGACGACGGCTGGCGGAGATGCGATCGGCGAAGCCGCGCAGCCGCTCCGGGTCGGGGACGACGCGGTCGCTGATCTTCCGCAGCCGGGTGAACCCGGACAGCGGCTGCTTCCAGTCGTCCATGGGGATCGACAGGTAGACCGGTCCCGCCGGCGGCTGCAAGGCCTCCGCGTAGGCGCGCATGAACGCCTCGGGGACGTCTTCGGCGCGGGCCGGCTCGTAGGACCACTTCACCCACGGCTTCGGCAGTGTGACCGCGTCGCGGTTGCCGAGATACGGCTCCCCGATCACGAGTTCCCGGTGCTGCTGCCCCGAGGTGATGATCAGGGGTGTGTTGCCGTGGTAGGCCGCCACCAGGTTTCCGATGGCGTTGCCGACACCGGCCGAGGAGTGCACGTTGACCAGTGCGGGGCGGCCGGTGACCTGGGCGAAGGTGTCGGCCATCGCGATGACGGACGCCTCTTGCAGGGCCAGGACGTAGCTGAAGTCCGCGGGGAAGTCCTGCAGGAAGGGCTGTTCGGTGGAGCCGGGATTGCCGAAGACCGTGGTGAGCTTCAGAGTCCGCAGCAGGTCGTAGGTCACGCTGTGGACAGTGGACTGGTCAGTCATGATTGCCACCGACTTTCGTGCTGGAGTCGGGCGCCCGGTCAGCGGCCCGTCCGGTACGGCGAGGTGCTGGTTGGAAGGCGCAGGCCGTTCGGTGACGACATGTTAGTAGACGGTCACGGTCCGTGGATCAGTGTGCGCGGAAGTGGCGTGGCGGGTTCGGCCAGAACTCGCCACCTGTCGTCGGCCCGTCTCGCCCTGGACGAGTAAGACCGCTGCCTGCGTGGTGAGTTGAGCCATGCGCTGGTGGCAGGTGATGACCGCTGCGAGGTCGCAGCGGGCCGGGTCGAGGAGGTGGCCGGGTTCCGAGCGCGGTAGCCGGCGAGCCCGCTCCAGCTCGTCGCAGGCGGGGTCGGCCGACCCCCTCGACGCCGCCCGGCTTCCGCCCGATCGCGGGCGCTCGGTCAGGTGCTCTCCCCCAGCCGCGCGGAGAGCTTCGCGAGGGCGTCCAGACGGCGCTGCAGGGTGGGGTGGGTGGAGAAGAGGTTGGCCAGGCTGGCTTCTTGGTTGAGGGCGGGGGCGAAGAAGAAGGCGTTGAAGGCTTGGGCGGTGCGCAGGTCCTTGGTGGGTATGCGGGCGATGTCTCCGCTGACCTTGATCAGCGCGGAGGCCAGTGCGGAGGGGCGCCCGGTGAGCTGGGCCGCGGAGCGGTCGGCGGCCAGTTCGCGGTAGCGGGACAGGGTCCTGATCAACAGGAAGCTGAGCACGTAGACGGCGGCGGAGACGACCAGGACTCCGGCGATCAGCAGGACGGTGTTCTGGTCGCGTCGCCCGCGCCCGCCGAACAGCTCCGAGTAGAACGCGAATCGGACCATCAGTCCGGCGAGCACGCCGAGGAAGGACGCGATCGTGATGACCGCGACGTCGCGGTGGGCCACGTGGGACAGCTCATGGGCCAGGACGCCTTCCAGTTCCTCTCTCTCAAGGCGGCGCAGCAGGCCGGTGGTGACGCACAGGACGGCGCGGTCGGCGTTGCGGCCGGCGGCGAAGGCGTTGGGCAGGTCCATCTCGGAGAGGGCGATGCGGGGCTTGGGCATGTCGGCGATCGCGCACAGCCGGTCGACGGCACCGTGCAGGTACGGCTGATCCTGCGGGGTGACTTCGTGGGCGTGCATGGCGAACAGGGCGATCTTGTCGGAGTACCAGTACTGGACGGCGAGTAGGCCGCCGGCGATGACCACGACCAGGGCCACCGACTTCAGCAGGGCGATCAGGGCGGCGATGAACGCCACGTACAGCAGTCCGAGCAGGAAGACGACGGTCAGCATCCGCACGGTGAGCTGCCGGTCGGGAGCGTAGCGGGAACGCATGGCACTCACCCCGGGACCGGGTCCTCACCGGACAGCAGCACGGTAGCCCGGCCTGGGGTCATGTCCTGGTCCGGCCGGTGTACGGCGTCGAGCGGTGCCGGGAGCGCGGTGGCGGACGCGGCCCTGTCACCGGATCCGGTGGCCGACTCCTGGGTGGCGTCCGGTCCGTCGAGCTCGCCCAGGGGCTGCTCGGCGACCTCGTACCGGCCCTCGTCGGGAATCCGCACGATCATGGCTCGGCCTCCTGGTGGTCCCGCGGCGTGCGCGGGGCGGGCTTGTCCTCCAGGGCGGGTGGGGCGGAGGCCGCCGGCAGCTCGGCCTTCATCCGAGCGAGCTCGGCCTCCACGTCGCCGCCCGCCGTGATGGCGTCCAGCCGGGACTGCAGGTCGTCCTGAGCGACGGGCGCGGTGGCGTCCTCGAGTGCGCCGGAGGCCATCAGCTCGTCCAACGCACCGGCGCGGGCCTGCAGCTGCTCGGTCTTGTCCTGGGCGCGCTGGATAGCCATGCCCACGTCACCCATCTCCTCCGAGATGCCGGTGACCGCCTCGCCGATGTGGGTCTCGGCCTCGGCGGCGGTGTAGGACGCCTTGATCGTCTCCTTGCGGGTACGGAAGGCGTCGACCTTCGCCTGCAGCCGCTGGGAGGCCTGGGTCAGTTTCTCCTCCTCCGCCTGCAGGGAGGCCTCCTGGGCTTCCAGGTCGCCGCGCTGGGCGAGTGCGGCGGTGCGGCGGGTCAGCGCCTCCCGGGCCAGGTCTTCCCGGCCTACGGCCAGCGCCTGCTGGGCCTGGCCCTGCAGTTTCTCGGCGGACTGGTCCAGCCCGGCCAGCTGCAGTTCGACCCGTTTGCGGCTGGTGGCCACATCCGCCACCCCGCGGCGGACCTGCTGGAGCAGCTCCACCTGCTTGGCGTAGGAGTAGTCCAGCGCCTCCCGGGGATCCTCGGCGCGGTCCAGCACCTTGTTCGCCTTGATCTTGAACAGTGCCGCTATACGGCGAAGGATGCTCATGCCTCACCCACGTCCTTTCCGGGACAGGCAGAGGGCCCGCTGCGCCCGCTACGGTCCTCACTGCCACCCTCCCCCCTCTCCTGCCACAGGTAAAGGGGCCGCACGGTCCCCTCCGGCAGACTGCTGGGCCCCCACCCCGGTACCGGTTCCGGGGGCCGGCGCGCCACGACGCGGACGAGGACGTCGTCATCGGACCGGGAGGTGCGCCATGGCCCGGTTCTTCCGGAGTGGGCCCGCCCCACCGACCCCGCCCACCTCAACGGCGAGCACGCCCAGACGTTCCAGGACATCGGCGACAGTGCCACCGCCGAGACCCACGCCCGCCTCTCCATCGACTACGCCCGCGCACAGCAGCGCGCCCGCTGCGGCGCCATCTCCCAGGCCGCCCTCACGGTCTCCCACCTCAAACGCCGGGACCTCGAAGCCGCCCACGTCGCCAGCGTCCGCACCCTCGACTTGACCCGCCAGGTCCAGTCCTCCCGCGCCGTCGAAGCCGTGCCGAACCTCCGGCGCCAGATGGGCCCGTTCGGCCGGCACCCGCTCGTCGCCGACTTCGACCAACAGGCCCTGGCTCCCCTGGCCGCGGACCCCGCCGACACGACGATCCCCCTTCCCGAGAACCGGGGAGGGGAGGAAGTCAATTGGTCACGTAGCCCGTTGGGAACGTCTCTGCCTGGATGACCGGGTTCGGTAGGGCCACCGCCGGGGCTCCCGTCACGATGGTGGTACTGGCGGGTCCGGTCGGGCCGGTCAGGCCGGACGGTCCGGTCCCACCAGGGGAATCGGTCCACATACGCGGCCCGTCGCGCTCCCCCGCGCCCATTCCCCGAGGGGGAACCGTGAGGAGCACTCTTCGTCGACTCGCCGGAGCAGCAGCCGCGATGGGCCTGGCCGCCGGACTCGGCATCGCCGGCACCGGTAGTGCGAGCGCAGTCACCATCGCCAACGAGTGGCAGATCGGCGCCGACTACCAGGTCACCTCCTGGTACGGCAGCACCCCCAGTGCCTGGACGACTCGCAGTACGGGGTCCGCGGGTACGCGTGCAACGGGCCCTCCCAGGACGCCGGCTACCAGGGCTGGTGGCTGTACCCGTACTGGTCTCCGTTGCCACGGAGGCCCCGCAGGCACGAGCCTGCGGGGCCTCCGCCACTCAAACCCCCGGCGCCGGAACCGCGCCTCGCGGTGAGCGCGCGGGAGCGGCGTGCCGGCTCACACGACCGCGCTCAGTGGTGCCAGTTCTGGTAGCGCGAGCCGCTGTACGTCAGGGTGTAGGCCGACCCGGCGTCGTTCGAGTCCAGGTAACGGCTCGTCTGCGCGTCCTGCAGCCACCATATGCCGGCCGCGGAGTCGTCGGTCCAGTACCAGTTCTGCCAGTTGTTGCCGCTGCACGGCAGCGTGTAGAGGGACCCGCTGGCGTTGGAGTCCAGGCAGCGGCCCGTCTGCGCGACTCTCGGTCAGGCCGCCCTCACCGGCGTTCGCGCTGGTCACCTACGCCGCTCCCACCGCCGGCCGGCGGAGTTCCGCCGACTACGTCGACTCCCTGCCGTGGCTGGTGAACGAGCGTCATGTCGACTTCTACGACCTGGTACCGCTGGCGTGGACCGATCTCACCGCCGCCGACGGCTGGTACCCGAGCCCGGGACCCGCGGCGACGAAGGGGATGAAGGCGCTTCTGGGGGTGGCTTCCCAGCGCACGAACGGCAACGTCTGCTTCCAGCCCGGCGCGGCCTCGCTGGAGAACGTCGACTACACGGTTCTGACGAAGGACCTGGTCACCAGCACCACCGCGGACTTCCTCGGCCAGGTCGCCTTCCGGCACGCCAACTCCACGTACCTGAGCCTGGCGAGGAGTACCCCGGCCACTGCCTTCTGGCGGCGGTCGTGGAGACCGTCAGCGTCACGGCCGGACGACCCTGGTGGTCGCCGCCGCGGTGCGGAGCGGGAACGCCGGCCCTCCCTCGGGAGGTGCGGGTCCGGGGAGCCGCGCGTTCCGGCCAATTCCCGGCGGATCCGCCCGTCCCGCGTGCTCCGGCGGGCAGGATGGCCACCGGCCCGCGCCACTGCCCGGCCGGACCCCGGACCGATCGGAAGGTATGGACCAGCCATGCGCAAGAACCCACGGCGTCTCACGGCTGCGGCGGCCGTCTGCTCCGCACTCCTCGGCGCGGCCGGCCTGCTCGCGCCGTCCGCGCAGGCACAGGTGCCGGTTTCCGCGAAGCCGGGCCCGGCGGTCGCGGCCACGGATCGGAGCCAGCAGGACGCCACGCCGCCGGGCGGCGAGGTCGAGTCCACCACGGTCACCCGTCCCGACGGCACCCAGGCGCAGGTGGCGATCTTCTCGACCAGTGCCGTCAACGAGACCCTCTGGTACCAGACACAGCTCACGCCCGGTGGAGCGTTCGGCGCCTGGAGCCAGATCGGCACCGTCCAGGTCAACTTCCAGAACCCGGTACTGTCCGCCGCCGCGGACGCCGACGGCAGCCTGGAGGTGTTCACCCTCCCCTACGAGTCGGGCGGGCTGCTGCGGCTTTCCCAGGCCGGTGAGAACGGGCCGTGGTCGGCGCCGGAGTCCTTCGCGCCCGCCGGGACGGACGTGCCGCGGTTCTTCGGCTACCCCGTGCTGTTCCAGCGGGCGGACGGCACGCTGGCCTTCTTCGAGGTCTACCAGGGTGCGGGCGTGCCGGAGCTGTACGTCAACGAGCAGAGCGCGCCCGGGGTCTGGGGCTCCTGGACCGACCTGGGGGCCGGCCCGCTGCCGGCCTCCGTCGCCACGCCGAGCTCCGTGACGCAGGCGGCGGACGGAACGCTCACGGTCGTGGCGCACATGTGGGACGCGTCCTCGTACTCCGCCGAGATCTCCGAGCTGACGCCGGGCGGGGCGTGGGGCCCCTGGCAGAACTGCGGGACCGGCGCCTGCCCCGCGGGCTGAGCTCGTCGTTCGTCCTCGCCGGGGCGGGGTGAGGTCCTCGACCCGGACCATCGAGGCACGTGGTTGGAGGCCGGCGAGGTAGCCGTCCGGGGTCCTGTCGTACCTCGTGGCGATGCCTCGCCGTGCTTCCCTTCCGAAGCGGGGAGGGGGATCCCGCGCGTTCGGGGCGCATCGTCCGCGGCTCGCGGGGCACCCGGTGTCGTTCCCGCGAGCGCCGCCCGGCCGTTTCGCCGTGGCCGTCAGTGCCGTGCCGGCCCGGGCCGAGCGCATGCGGGAACACCGGTTCGTCTCATAGGCTGGCAGACGTACGCTACCCGCACCCGATGGTCGAACCCGTTCAGTGCGCCGGCCCCGCTCCCAGGCGGGTCCCGAGCCGTGGGCGACCGGGAGGAAGACGCGATGAGCGACGTGATGAACCGGCAGGACGTGCGGAGTTGTCCTGCGAGCATCGAGCGGATCGTGACGCTCACAGTGAACGGGCGGTCACACACCCTGCGGTTGGACACCCGGGTGACCCTGCTGGACGCCCTGCGTGACCGGCTGGGTCTGGTGGGGACCAAGAAGGGCTGCGACCAGGGTGCCTGCGGTGCGTGCACCGTCCATCTGGACGGCAGGAGGGTGCTGGCCTGCCTGACCCTGGCGGCGCAGGCGGAGGGCCGGGCCGTCACCACCATCGAGGGCGTCCGCGACGCCGATGGGCCGCATCCCGTGCAGCGGGCTTTCGTGGAGCACGACGGTTTCCAGTGCGGTTTCTGCACACCGGGTCAGATCATGTCGGCGGTGGCGCTCCTGGCCGAGGGCCGGGCCGGTTCCGACGAGGAGATCCGGGAGTTCATGAGCGGAAACCTGTGTCGCTGCGGTGCCTATCCCAACATCGTGGCGGCGATCCGCGAAGCGGCCGCCCGGGGAGGTCACGATGCGCGCCTTTGACTACGTCCGGACCACCGACACCCGCGAGGCGGTGCGGCTGCTGGCGGACGACCCGGAGGCGTTCCCCCTGGCGGGCGGCACGACGCAGCTGGACCTGATGAAGGACGGGGTCCTGGAGCCGGCGCGGCTGATCGACATCACCCGGCTCCCGCTGCACGACATCGAACGACGCGGCGAGACCCTCCACGTGGGGGCCCTGGTCACCATGGAGGAGCTGGCCGCCGACACCACGGTGGCCGAGCGGCTGCCCGTGGTGCGCGAGGCCCTCCTGCTGGGCGCGTCGGTACAGCTGCGGAACATGGCCACCATCGGCGGCAACCTGCTGCAGCGCACGCGATGCCGCTACTTCCGCGACCCCACGGTCGGTGAGTGCAACAAGCGCACGCCGGGTTCCGGCTGCGCGGCGGTGCGGGGCGCGGCTCGGATGCACGCCGTGCTCGGCGCGAGCGAGCGGTGCGTCGCGTTGCACGCGTCCGACCTCGCCGTCGCCCTGGTGGCGCTCGACGCGGTCGTGCACATCCAGGGACTGTCGCAGTCCCGCACCGTGCCGCTGACGGAGTTCTACCTGACGGCCGACGAAAGCCCTCAGCGCGAGAACGTCCTGGAGCACGCCGAGCTGATCACCGGGGTGGAGATCCCGCTGCCGCCGCCGGTCGCCCGGTCGGGCTACCTCAAGGTCCGGGACCGGATGTCGTACGAGTTCGCCCTCACCTCGGCCGCCGTGCTCCTCGTCGTGGACGGCGGCACGATCGATCAGGCCAGGGTCGGCCTGGGTGGTGTGGGGACGAAGCCGTGGCGGTCCTACGAGGCCGAGCACGTCCTGACCGGCGCGCCCGCCACGAGGGCCACGTTCCTGGACGCCGCCGAGGCGACCATGCGCGACGCCTGGACCGTTCCGGGAACGGCGTTCAAGGTGCCGCTCGCCCGGCGCACCCTGGTGCGCGCACTGCGGACCGTTTCCGGGGTGACCGCATGAGCACCGTCCAAAGCAGGCCGTTGGTCGGCGCGGGCATCAACCGGGTCGACGGACCGCGCAAGGTCACCGGCACCGCCCCGTACCCGGCGGACTTCAGCGTCCCCGGCCAGGCCTACGGCGTCCTGGTGCAGAGCACCATCGCCGCGGGCCGCATCGTGCGCATGTACACCGAAGCCGCCGAGGCCGCACCCGGCGTGCTCACCGTCCTCACCCACGAGAACGCCCTGAAGGTGGGGACGGGCCCGACGACGGCGCTCGGTGCGTCGTCGCCCCCACCGCTGCGGAGCGACCGGATCGTCCACCACGGGCAGCACATCGCCTTCGTGGTCGCGGAGACCCCGGAGCAGGCCACCGCCGCGGCACGCCTGGTGCGGGCCGACTACGAGGCCACGGAGCCGTTGCTGGACCTCCAGGACCCGCGGGCCGAACAGCTCCTCGATCCCTGGGGCATGGACACCTCACGCGGTGACGCCGCCGCGGCGCTGGAATCCGCCGAGGTGACCCTCCGGGCCACCTACACCACGGCCGACAACACCAACAACCCGCTCGGACCGTTCGCCACCCTGGCCGCGTGGGAGGGCGACACCCTCACCGTGCACGACACCAGCCAGTGGCCGTCGATGGTGCGGACCACCCTCGCCATGGTCTTCGGCATCCCGGAGAGTTCGGTACGGGTCCTGGCGCCCTACGTCGGTGGAGGCTTCGGTGCCGGGTTGCGCGTGTGGCCGCATGTGGTCCTGACCGCCATGGCCGCCCGGATGCTCGAGCGACCGGTCAAGCTGGTGCTGACCCGGCCGCAGATGTTCACCTCCGTCGGGCACCGTCCCCACGGCGTGCAGTGGCTGAGCGTCGGCGCCACCCGCGACGGCGAGCTGGTGGCCCTCGACCACCGCAGCCTCAGCTCCCTGAGCATGGAGGGGAGCGACTTCGAGCCGTTCTCGTCGGAGACCGCCTACCTCTACCAGTGCCCCAACGTGATCACACGGGACCGGCAGGCCCGGCTCAACATCGCCGTTCCGACGTCGATGCGCGCCCCGGCCGCGGCGCAGGGCAACTTCGCGTTGGAGTCGGCGCTCGACGAGCTCGCCCACGAGCTGCGCATGGACCCGCTGGAGCTGCGGCGGCGCAACCACACCGACGTCGACCCGCGCAACGGGCTCCCCTGGTCCGGGAAGGCTCTCCTGGAGTGCTACGAGGTCGGCGCGCGACGCTTCGGCTGGGCCGACCGGAACCCCGAGCCGCGCTCGATGCGCGACGGCGACTGGCTCGTCGGCTACGGCATGGCGAGCGCGATGTTCCCCTGGTTCGGGCAACCGTGTTCGGCGCAGGCCACCGTCAACAGCGACGGCAGCGCGCTGGTACGCAGCGCGGCGACCGACATCGGAACCGGCACCTACACCGTGATGGCCCAGCTGGCCGCCGACGAACTCGGCCTGCCCCTGGACCTGGTCCGCTTCGACCTGGGCGACTCCGACATGCCCTACTCGACGATGGCAGGTGGTTCCGGCCTGACCGGCGCGCTGGGCAACGCCGTGCACGACGCGTGCCGCGGGCTGGTCCGCTCGTTCGCCGAACTCGCCCGCGGGGACGCCGACTCGCCCCTGCTGGGGGTCTCCCCGGATGACGTGGAATGCGCCGACGGGAGGATCCACCCAGCGGGCCGCCCGGACCGCGGGGAGTCCTACGCCGACCTCCTCGCCCGGCACGGGCTGTCCGAACTCACGGCGAACGGGAACAGCACCCCGCCGGTCGCCACCGAACTGGGCCTGTCCCTCGCCGGCGCGTACGGCGCGAAGTTCGTGGAGGTACGGGTCGATGCGGACCTCGGCCTGATCCGGGTCGCGCGGGTGGTCTCCGTGATCGACGGTGGCCGCATCCTCAACGAGAAGACGGCGAGAAGCCAGATCATCGGCGGTACGGTCGGCGGCATCGGCCTGGCCCTGTTCGAGGACACCGTCACCGACCCGTGTACCGGCCGCATCGCCAACGGCACGTTCGCCGACTACCTGGTCGCGGTCAACGCCGACGTCCCGGACCTCGACGTGATCTTCGTCGGCGAGCCCGACCGTGCCACCGCCACCGGTACCAAGGGCGTGGGCGAGGTCGGTCTGGTCGGCATCGCGCCCGCGATCGCCAACGCCGTGTACCACGCCACCGCGAAACGCCTGCGTCAGCTGCCGATCACGCTGGACGCCCTGCTGTGAGGGCGCACAGACGGCCGCCCCCGGCTGCCCCCGACCGTGCCGCGCGGTGTTCCCACCTTCACCGCGGTCGGTGCCGGCCGCCCCGGAGCTGATCGTGCAGCGTCCGCGCGACCTGTGCCATGAGTGCTTCGGCGGCGGGTTGGATGGCGGCCGGGACGTTGGATTCGGTCAGTGCGGCGACGGCGAAGGTTCCGCCGTCTTCGTGCTCGACCACCCCGACCTCGTGGCGGTGGTTCAGCAGCGTGCCGGTCTTCGACGACCACTTCGAGGCGTCGGAGCTGAAGTCGGGCGTCAATCGCTGTCGAACCACGTTCTCGCCCATGAGCGAGCGCACCTGTGCGGTGACGTCGGCCGGAACGCGCGAGGGGACCCACAGGGCCTCCAGCAGGTCGACGAAGGCCCGTGCGGAACCGGAGTTCGCGCGGCTCACGTCGAGTTGGGGGATCAGGTGCCCCCGTCCCGCTGTCCGTGATCCGATCGCGAGGGAGTGGGCCAGGTTCACCCCGCCCGGGCCGAGTCGCTCCGCCGGAGTCTCGACGAGGTCGCGCATGCGGTGGCGCACCGCGATGCCGGTGATCCCCGCCTCGCGCATGGCACGAGCGACCTCGGCGGGCGGGACCAGGTCGAAGAGTGCGTCCGCGGCGGCGTTGTCGCTGATCGCGATGGTGAGGTAGAGCAGGTCGTCGACAGCGACGCGCGCGGGGTGGCGGAACTTGCTCAGGCCCGCCGGCCCCGGCGACGTGATCAGCCCCGGCGCGACGTCGATCAGCTCGGACCCGTCGATGCGCCCGTCGTGGATGCGGCCCAGCACGGCGACCGCGAGCGGCACCTTGACCAACGACGCGACGGGGAACTCGAGGTCCGGGTCAAGGCCGATCTCCTCGCCGGTCGCCAGGTCCCGGACCAGGAAGGAGCCCGACAGCCCCGCGTCGGCCAGCAGGCCCCGCAGTTCCCGCATCACCCGTTCGTCGTTCATGGGCGTTCCTCACCATCCGTCGCCGTCCCCACGGCCCGGGCCACGTGCTCACCCAGGTCGACGCGCAGCCGTCGCGCGTCGTCGCCCGTGACCGCTGAGACGCTGTACCCGCGGGCGACGGTTGCCCCCGCCAGCCCGCGCCAGCGCAACCCCAGCTCGTTCGCCTGCGCTGCCGAGCAGAGGAGGAGGTCGCCGGTGCGCATCGTCTCGGACGCGGCGGCGATCAACGACGCGGCGACCGAGATCTGTGCGGGCACGAGCGCGGCACGGTGGCCGAGCTGTTCCAGCCGGTCCCGGATGTGCGGCACGTCGTCTTCCGGCTGGATCCACAGGCGCGGCATCGATCGACGTGTCCGCCCAGGCCGCAGGGTTTCGAGGTGGAACGGCTCCGGGCCGCCGTCCGTCGGCGACGCGACGCCGAGCGACACGGTCCAGTCGGCGTCGGCCGGTGGGACCGCGAGGAGCGCGGTGCGCACCTCGTGCGACCGCAGCAGCTCCGCGCGTTCCGCCGGGCCGGCGGAACGGAAGTCCAGGACCGTGTTCCGGGCGCGAGCGGCCGCATCGAGCATCGCCAGGTGCCGCAGTGAGCACGTCTCGGGCACCGCGAGACCGAGCGGCCGCAGTTTCGCCTGCTCGGCGTCGTGCTCCAGCGCCTCCGCCAACCGCACGAGCCGTTTCGCGGACGCGAGCATGTCGCGCCCGAACGGGGTCAGCGCCGCCCGCCGCGTCGAACGGTCGAACAGCTGCGCCCCGAAGTGGTCCTCGAGCGCGGCGATCCGCCGGCTCGCCACGGACTGCGGCACCCGGGCCGCCGCGGCGCCGAGCGTGAAGCTGCCGCGCTCACCCACGTACACGAACACGCGACACGCGCCCACCAGATCCATGGCACTCGATCTTATGCCAGAACAGCATGCAAAACTTCATTTCTGTCTTTGCGCGGATGGACGAACGGCGCGAGGCTACTGGTCATGCCTCCCTCGACCTACCGAACAGCCCTCCTCACCGCGCCCCTCCTCCTCGCGTCGGGCCTCCTGAGCGGGTGTGCCGGGAGCCACGAGGCCACATCGGCCCGGGCCGTCCCGACGACCGCTCCGGCATCAGCGGTGCCGACCGCATCGCAGGGCGGCCCCTCGACTCAGGCCCTCGCCGAGATCGAGCGGCGGTACCACGCCCGACTCGGCGTCTACGCGGTGGACACCGCGACGGGTCGCACGGTGGCGTACCGAGCGGACGAACGGTTCGCGTACGCCTCGACCTACAAGGCCCTCGCCGCCGGGATCCTGCTGGGGCGCGACACGGACGCCCAACTCGACCGCGTCATCACCTACGGCGCCTCGGACCTCGTCCAGTACTCGCCGGTCACGTCGCAGCACGTCGGCACCGGGATGGCGCTGCGCGACATCATCGCGGCCGCGCTGGAGTACAGCGACAACACCGCCGCGAACCTGATGCTGAGCCAGCTGGGCGGGGCCGCCGAACTCCAAGCGGCGCTTCGCGGCCTGGGAGACACGACGACCAACGTCGACCGGACCGAACCGACACTGAACGAGGCGACCCCCGGCGACCCCCGGGACACCAGCAGTCCACGCGCGCTCGGCACCGATCTGCGCGCCTTCGTCCTCGGGGACGTGCTGCCCAGCAGCCGGACGCAACTCCTCACCGGCTGGCTCGTGGCGAACACGACCGGCGGCCCCTACATCCGGGCGGGGGTTCCCTCCGGTTGGAAGGTCGGTGACAAGACCGGCAACGGCGGGTACGGCACGCGCAACGACATCGCGATCGCCTGGCCGACCAGCGGCGCTCCGATCGTCATCGCCATCCTGTCCGACCGCGGTTCCGCGGGCGCGTCCTCCGACGACGCCCTGATCGCGGACGCCACCAAGGCGACTCTCGCGGCGCTCCGCTAGCCGGCGCCGCTGGCGGACGCACCGCTACCCTGACGAGCAACGCGGGCACGGATGGCCCGGCGGCGCCGGCCCCGCCGCGGACCGGCGCGATCCCGCCAACCGCACCTGCACCCGTGAGATGGGCCAGCAACGCGAGAAGTCAGCGGGATGGACTCCGTAGCAGGTTCAGGACGAGGTCACGCGGCAGACCGTGGGTGTCGTGGAGGTAGTGGAAGTCTTCCTCGCCCAACGGGCCGCGGAACCGGGAGCGGGACAGTACCTGCCGGCCGCGCTCCAGGAGCCGGACGAAACGGAGTTCCTCCTCGAGCAGCACCCGGCGCACGGTGGCCGGTTCCCCGTCCTGGCGGAAGTGGTCCAGGGTGTGCTTGATCAGCTCGTCCGGCAGGTCGGCGAGACCGCGCCGCGGATCGTCGCGCCGCAGCACGGTGAGTACCCGCCGGACCAGCCGGCGCAGTACGTAGCCGCGGCCGGTGTTGGCTGGGCGCACCCCGTCGCCGATCACCACGATGGCCGAGCGGAGGTGGTCGCAGACCAGCCGCAGTGACGGGTCGTCCAACTGCCACAGGGCCGGCACGATCCGGCGCCAGGGGCCGAAGACGTCGCAGTCGAACACCGAACGCCGGCCCTGGAGCAGCGAGGCCAGCCGTTCCAGGCCGAGTCCGGTGTCGATGTTGCGCTGCGGGAGCGGTACGAGTGAACCGTCGGCGAGTCGTCGGTGGCGCATCATCACGTGGTTCCAGACCTCCACCCAGCGGTCGTCCCTGGTCGGCGTGGACTCCGGCGGGGTGTCGCCGGTCCACAGGAAGATCTCCGAGTCGGGGCCGCACGGGCCGGTCGGACCGTTGGACCACCAGTTGTCCTCGACGGTGAGTTCCACCGGCACCCCGCGCCGCTGCCACAGTTCCAGGGAGGCGGTGTCCGGACCGGTCTGGTCGTCGCCGCCGAAGACCGTGGCATGGAGCAGCCCCGGGTCGATGCCGAACCCGTCGGTGAGCAGTTCGTACCCCCAGTCGAGGCTCAACGGGCCCTCGTAGTCGCCGAGCGACCAGGTGCCGAGCATCTCGAAGACGGTCAGATGGGTGCGGTCGCCGACTTCCTCGAGGTCCGTGGTGCGCAGACAGCGCTGCACGTTGACCAGCCGCCGGCGGAGGGGGTGCGGGCGCCCTTCCAGGTACGGGGTGAGCGGGTGCATGCCCGAGGTGGTGAACAGCACCGGGTCACCGGGGGGTGGCAGCAGGGTCGAACCGGTGATTCGGCGATGGCCGCGTTCCTCGAAGTACTCGACGAACGTGCGGACGATCTGATCGGTGTTCACGGGCTGGCTCCTTACGCGCAGCGGGAGGCACCGGGGAACGGGTCCGCACGATCATCGGAACCGGGGCGGGAACGCCATGGAACCACCGGCAGACCGTTTCCGGTCGCCGGTGGGAAGTGGGAGTACGTCAGGCGGCGGCAACCGGCGAGCTCGTAGCTCGCGCGGTCGCGGTGGTGGTCCGGCTCATGACGTTCACAACGCCGAAGGTAACGCACCCGGTGCTCCCGGGCCACCCGATTTCACCGCGCACGCCTTGGTCACGTGCCGCGGACCGGGCCGCAAGGGATGCGGTGGGGCAAGAGCGGGCCTGCCGCCGGTGTGTCGGCTTGTTGCACGGCTGTGACACCGACCGCACCGATCCGGGACGCCACGCGGGAATGCTCCTCCCGTCACCGGACTCAGCCTCGGGGGAACTCTCATGCCCGCCCACGCCAGACGCCGCGGCACCGCCGCCGCCATCGCTCTCACCTCCGCCGTCACCGGCACCGCACTGCTGCTGACCGGGTGCGGCCCGGACGACACCGCCAAGGCCGCCCCGCCCGCCGCCAGCGCGCCGGCCACGCCCGGCAATCCGGCCGACGGCCCCGCCACCCTCGCCGCCGGCGCGCCCACCCCCACCCCCACCCCCACTCCCACCAAGAGCGCGCGCCCGGCCATGAACGGCACCGGGAACAGCAGACTGACCATCAGCGACGGGACCCCGTACGTCCTGATGAACGGCACCTCGGTGGACTTCGGCACCGCGGTCCGCGACCTCGCCTGGTCCTCGGACGGCAGCAAGGCCGTCTTCGTCGACGGCGACGGCGACCTGGTCACCGCCAACCCGGACGGCAGCGGGCGGGTGGTCGTCGCGAAGCACCTCCCCGGGCAGAGCTGGTCCCACCCGGCCTGGCACCACGTCGCGGCCGACCAGAGCAACCTGACCGCGCGGCAGGACATCTTCTTCGTCTCCACCGCGGGCGGGGTCACCAGCCTGGAGACCATCCCGGCCGACGCCGTCGACGGCACCCCGGCCCCGCTGGACCTGAGCTCCGGCATGGACGGCGTCCAGAACATGCCGCAGACCGCCAACACCTGGCCGAACGGCGCTGGCACCAAGGGCGCCGTCGTCTTCGCCAACACGCGGACCGGCGACGTCTACCTCCGCGACGACTACCTCCGCCAGATGGTCTTCCAGGTCGCTCCCGGCTCCGAGCCGACGGTCACCGCCGACGGGGAGGAGGTGGTCTTCGTCCGTTCGGTCGGCGCGCACGACCACGTCTTCGAGCAGAACCTGGAGACCCCGCGGTCGCCCGCCAAGGACCTCACCCCGAACCCGACCACCGACTACACCGAGCCGGCGCTCTCCCCGGACGGCACCACCATCGCGGTGCGCACGCCCGACGGCATCGCCAGTCTCCCGGCCGACGGGTCCGCCGCCCCGACCCTGATCTCCACCCACCCGGGCCTGCCGGCCTACCGTTGACCGGCGGCGGGGAGGGACCGTGCCGGAGGCAGGCGCCGCCCACGTCCGGCACGCGGCGCTCAGCCGCGGTAGGCGGCGGTCGCGATCTGGACGAACGAGCGGATCAGTGGATTCGTGTCGCCCTCGTTCCACGCCGCCACCACGCGACTCGGCGGCATGTCGGTCAGCGGCACCGCGGTGAGCCCCTCCGCCGGCTCGAGGTCCAGGAGGGTCATGCCGACCATGCCGTTCCAGAGAACGGCTTGCCGGCGTTCCTCGACGGCGCGCACCACCGGACCCTCGCGGCGCTCGCCGCCGCTCCAGTACGACTGCCAAACGGCGTCGGTGCCCTCCGGGAACAGGAACCAACGGCGGTCGGCCAGGTCGGCCAGGTCGGCCAGGTCGGCCAGGTCCAGACGGTCACGGCGGGCCAGCGGATCGTCGGCGCGCAGCTCGTGCACGGTCAGGCCGGTCTCGTCGAACGGCCCCCGGGTCGGGGCGACGTCGACCATCGACGCAGTTGCCGCCGCCCTCAACAGCAGGCCCCGCAAGACCCTCGACTGGAGAACCCCTGCTGAAGCGCTCAATGAGCATCTAAAATTGCTCCTGGCAGACAGTGTTGCAACGACTGGTTGAACTTGGTTCGACAGCCCCGCTGACTGTGCAGCGCGGCGACAGCCATCTGGAACACCTCGCAGAGGCAACGGGTTCAGTTGATTGACCGGCAGTTCGTCGTTCTCCCGTCGGGAGGCTGTGCCGAGCAATGTACGCGCGACGTCTTCCAGCGATCCGAGCAACGGGTTGGGGTCGTCAGCGCGCGTGACGAGCACGACCTCGCAGGGATCGATGTCGATGACGGGCACCAGGGCGATGTCCTCGCGCACAGCAGCGCGTCGATCGCCGGCAGGGAAGATCGCGACACAGTGGCCGGTGGCGATGAGTTCCAGCTTGTCCTCGTAGCTGTCGTCGATCGCGGGCGGGGGTGGTGCCGGGCGGTTGCCGACGGGCTTGGGCGTGCTCCAGAGGACCGGAGTGCTGACGCAGGCGACCAGTTCCCCGTCCGACAGAGCCCGCAGGCTGACGGTTTTCTCGTTCGCCAGATGATGACTTGCCGACGTGACCAGTACCCGCGACTCCTCATGGAGTTTGGTCACCCGGAAGCCGTCCGTGGGCAAGGGCAGGGGCCTGTACGCGACGAGGGCGTCGACCCGCCCCTCGGCGAGGGCGCGCGTGTCCCGCCAGTCGAGGTGCCTGGTGCGGACCTGGCCGTCAGGGTGCCGGCGGCGCAGTTCCTGCACACAGACGGTGATGACCAGTCCTTCGGCGCGGCCGACGGTGATGGTACGGGGCTGGACGGCGGCTCTGGCCGTGTGAGCGGCTTGCTCGGCCTCTTGGAGCAGTATCCGGGCCCTGGGAAGGAAGGCCTGACCGGCGTCGGTGAGGCTGCTGCCTTGCGGCGAGCGGTCGAACAGCCGGACACCGAGCTGAGCCGCCAGTCGCTGGATCTGACGGCTCAGCGACGGCTGCGCCAGGTGGAGCCTGGTGGCGGCCCGGCCGAAGTTGCCGTACTCCGCCACGACCGTGAAGTAGCGCACGAGTCGCAAGTCGAGGTCCATTGACGCCGAAGTCCTCGTCGTCAGGACTGAGCAGGCGGGGACGGCCTCCCGCCCACTGAGGGCCCAGGCAGGCCAGGCCGATCTCGTTGAACCGATGGATCACGTCCCGCACCGTGTCCTCGTCCGCCTGAACCAGTTGGGCGATCACCGGCACCCGGTTGCCACCGGCCGAGGCCAGCAGCATCACCGCCCGCCGGTAGCGTACCGAGCTGGTGCTGCCCCGCCGCACGATCCTCTGTAACTGCTGTCCTTCGTGATCCATGAGCCTGCGGACCATGACTGGCTCTGCCATCGCGCCCCTTCCGAGCTGGACATCTCGCGACATCCAACCGGTCGAGGGCCTGCCAGCGCCAACCCGGTGGACCTATGTGGTCACAGCACTAGGCAGGAAGGACGACGCCGCCCGGCGGCCCGTACCGGATCCGGACAGCCGCGGCGGCGGCCACCGCTGAAGGTCCGGGCCCGCTACGCGCCGCCCGCACGCGCGTGCGCCCTCTGCCGGCGCTCCACCGGTGGCGATGTGGTCACCTACAACTGGGAACCGTGGATGGGAATCGTGAACGTCGCGTACTGGATCGTTGCCGGCCTGCTCGCCCTCTTCTACCTCTACGGGGGCACGGTGAAGCTGGTCCGGAGCCGTGCGCGACTCAGATCGACGATGGCCTGGGTGGACAGCACCCCGATGCCGGCCGTCAGCGCCCTCAGGGTGATCGAGGCGCTCGGCGCGATCGGGCTGGTCCTCCCACCGCTGACCGGTGTCGCGCCCTGGCTGGCCCTGGCTGCCGCCGTCGGGTTCGTGGTCCTGCAGATCGGCGCGACCGGGGTTCACCTGAGCCTCGGGGACCGCCAAGTCGCCCTCAACGTCACGCTCCTGCTCGCCGCGGTCGTGACCGGCCGGCTCGCGATGACCTGGCTGTGACCTCAGGCGGGGCCGGCGGTCCGTGAGTTCGTTGCCACGATGACGAGCCGGCGCTCTCGAGACGGCGCGCCGGCGGCTGATCCACCTGACCCGACCCCAGCGCCTCGCGCCCCCGGTCGTGCCGTCTTCAGGCCTGTACGAGGACCCGCTCGCCCTCCCCTTCCGGTTCCTCGAAGTTGGCCAGGTAGCGGCTGAGCAGGTTCGCGTCCACGGTGACGGCGTTGGCACCGTCCTCGCGGTTGCGGACCGCGAGGCGACGCTCCAGCGTTGCCCGGTCCGCCTTCAGGTGGACCAGTTCCCAACGGCAGCCGTGGCCCTCCACCAACGCCTTGTACTCGTCGCGGGCGGCACGGCTCCAGAAGCTGTAGTCCACCACCACGTCCCGCCCGGCACGCATCAACTCGACCAGCTCCCACCGCTGTTGGCGGCGGATCTCGTCCTTGAGCTCGTCGTACCTCTCCGTCTCCAGCACCAGGCCGGCATCACGCCGGCCGATCCGCTGCCAGACCACCTCGTCGATCGAGAGTCGAACGTAGCCGCGGCGCACCAGAGCCATCGCGTACGTGGTCTTGCCCGCTCCCGGAGGCCCACACATCAGCACCACCGTGCTCGCCAGCTGCGTCATGGGACCAGGGTAGTGAGTCGACCGGGGGAGGGCCCGCCGAGGTGGCCGCCCCCGGCCGCCGGGCGGCGACTCCACCCTCGGGTGGAGAGACGCGGATCAACCCGCGCGCCGATGCCCCGAGGACACCCGGTTGCCCAGGCTGGGGGCAACTGATGCCCAGTCAGCCCTGGGCGCCGGCACGAAAGGGGAGTGCTTCGTGTTCCGTAGGACCATCGGCAGGACGACGGGGGCGGTGGCGGCCACGCTCACCCTGCTCCTGGGCGGCCTGCTCGGCGCGGCCGCCCCGGCGAGCGGGGCGAGCAGCCACGACTGTCGCGCCACCACCACACTGGGGCGGGTACGGGGCCTGGCCCAGGGCGCCACCTGCGCCTATCTCGGCGTCCCGTACGCGGCGCCGCCCACCGGGGCCCGGCGGTTCCTGCCGCCCGCCCCGCCCATGCCCTGGCCCGGCACGCTGGCGGCGACCACCGCCAAGCCGGGCTGCCCGCAGGACCTGGAGGGCGGTGGCGGCGGCACCGAGGACTGCCTGTACACCCAGGTCTGGCAGCCGCGTTCCGGCGGCGCGCACAGGCCGGTGCTCGTCTTCCTGCACGGCGGCGCGGACGAACTCGGCGCGGCGAGCGAGCCGGACTTCGACGGCGCGGCGCTGGCCGCGCGCGGTGACGCGGTCGTGGTCAGCGTCGACTACCGGCTCGGCCTGCTCGGCTGGACCGAACTCGGTGACCTGGACCCACGCTACGCGGGCTCCGGCAACAACGGGCTGCGCGACCAGGTCGCGGCACTGAGCTGGGTGCGGCGACAGATCGGCGCGTTCGGCGGTGACCCGGGCCGGGTCACCGTCTTCGGTCAGTCGGCCGGCGCGATCTCGATCTCCGCGCTGCTGGCCGGCGACCATCCGGAACGGCTGTTCCAGCGCGCCATCGTGGAGAGCGGGCCGGGCTACCTCGTGCACACCCGGCAGTACGCGCACGATGCCGCCGCGCACGTACTGGCCGTCGGGAACATCACCAGCGTGGCGCAGCTGGACGCGATGAGCACCCAGCAGTTGCTCCAGCTCCAGCAGAAGGCCCAGCAGGGTGTCTCGGGCCTGGCCGACGCGCTCTTCTTCGGCCCGTACGTCGACGGCGTCCTGGTTCCCGGTCCGGTGGTGGACCGGATCGCGGCCGGCAGCGCCCGCGGGGTCGAGCTGATGGCCGGCACCACCGAGAACGAGACCGACTACTGGGCGCTCTTCGAACCCCAGGTGCTGGACCTGCCGCTCTCCGCCTACCGCAGCTTCCCGGCGGTGCTGGCCGACCGGAAGCAGCAGATGTTCCAGGTGTACGCGGCCGACCGGCCGGGCCTGGCGCCGGGCCGGGTGGTCAACGCCATGCTCACCGACCAGATGATGCGGGTGCCCACGCTGCGGATGGCCCAGGCGCAGGCCCGCTGGCGGCCCACCTACGTCTACCGGTTCGACTGGCACGTTCCGTATGTCGCGGGCCTGCCGGAGGCGCAGAACCTGGGCGCGATGCACACCGAGGAACTGCCGTTCGTGCTCGGCAACCTGGACCTCGGTGCCTACCCGCGCGGGGCCGCCACGCTGGCCGCCGAGCGGCCGCAGCTCACCGCGCTCTCCCGGGACATGATGGACGCCTGGTCGGGGTTCGCCCGCACCGGGTCGCCGGGGTGGCCGAGCTACACCCCGGCGGTGAGGGCCACCAAGATCTGGGACGTGCCGGAACGGGTGCAGAACGCGCCGCAGGACACCGAACGCGCGCTGTGGGACGACTACTCCTTCCCCGCCTGGGACCTGGAGGGCTGGTCCGCGCAGGGCTGAGCCACGCGACGGGCTCGGCGCCCGGCGGACCGAACGGACGAAGGCCGAGCCGGGACGGGTCCCGGCCCGGCCCCGTCGCGGCACAGGGCGATGAGGAACGGGCGGGCACGGTCCTCCGTCGCGGCGATCGGGGCTTCGACACCTCGTGATCGCCCGGAGGCCGTGCCTGCCCCGTTCCGTGCCGGTGCGCGAACTTCACAGCCCCGGTGGCCGGGGTCCGGTCCCGGGCAGGCGGTCGGTCATCTCCTTGATGACCGCGGCCTGATGGTCGGCCAGGTAGAAGTGGCCGCCGGGGAAGACCCGCAGGTCGAAGGGGCCCTCGGTGTGGTTGGCCCAGGCCGCGGCCTCGTCGACGGTGACCTTGGGGTCGCTGTCGCCGACCAGGGCGACCACCGGGCAGTGCAGGGCCTCGCCGGGCTGGTAGGCGTAGGTCTCGGCGGCCCGGTAGTCGGCACGGATGGCGGGCAGGATCATGCGCAGGATCTCCTCGTCACCGAGGAGGCGGGCGTCGGTGCCGCTCAGGCTCCGCATTTCGGCGATGATGCCGTTGTCGTCGCGCAGGTGCACGGTCTCGGACCGGTGGGTGGAGGGGGCACGGCGGCCGGAGGCGAAGAGGCCGGCTGCGACCAGGCCCTTCTCCCGCTCCAGGCGCCGGGCGACCTCGAACGCCAGGCTGGCACCCATGCTGTGGCCGAAGAGCGCCAACGGCCGGTCCGCCCAAGGGAGGAGGGCGGCGAACACCTGGTCGGCGAGGTCGGGGATGTTGTCGATGACCGGTTCGGCACGGCGGTCCTGGCGGCCGGGGTACTGGACGCACAGGACGTCGACGGACGGCGGCATCGCCTGCGACACCGGGAAGAAGAAGCTCGCGGAGCCGCCGGCGTGCGGCAGGCAGACCAGGCGGACGTCACCGTCCGGGCGCGGGTGGAACCTGCGGATCCACAGGCCGTTGTCCTCAGCTGGGTCGTTCACGGGAGGGGTCGTTCCTTACGTCGTAGGTGGGAGTCCCATGGTGTGGTTGGTAGTTCGGTTCGAGAAGGGGTGCTGCGGTGCGCGGTGCTCACTCCCCCGCCGGGCCCAGCTTCTCCAGCCACTCGTCGACTGCCTCGGCGGCCTCGTGGGCGTACCGCTCCATCAACGTGTAGTGGTCGCCGGGCACTTCGGTCACCGTGTCGGCGTGCTCCGGGGGCGCCGGGCGGTCGTCGACGCCCGTCTCGTCCTGGGCCATCCACTCCGCGGCGCGGACCACCAGGGTCGGGGCGGTGGCCCGCGGGGCGTCCCAGTCCTCGAAGATCCGCAGGTAGCCGCCCATCGCGGTCAGCTGGGTGCCCGGCGCGGAGACGAAGTCGAAGCGCTCCGACTGCCCCACCACCACCGCCGACTGGAAGCGCTCACCCATGCGCTGCTCGCGGGTGAAGGTGTCCAGCATGACGATTCCCGCGACCGGGTGGCCGAGCCGCTCCAGGTGGCAGGCCACCGCGTGCGCGACCCAGCCTCCGGAGGAGTAGCCGACGAGCACGACCGGCTGCCGGCCCACGCTCCGCCCGATGGCCGTGGCGTGCACCTCGATCAGCGCGGCGACGTCCTCGGGCAGCGACTCCCCCGGAGCGAAGCCGGGTTCGGGCAGCGCCCAGATGCCGCGCCGGCCACCGAACGCGGCGGCGAAGCGGGCGTACTGGTGGACCCCCGAGGGCGCCATGTACGGGCCCAGGCAGACGAGTTGCGGCCCGTCCTCGCCCCGCGCCAGGTGGACCGGGTCGGGCAGGTTGTCGCCGGCCGACGCCACGTCGAAGACCGGACGCAGCCGGGCGGCGGCGGTGACCAGCTCGATCCCCTCGTCGAGCCGGCCGAGTTCACCGGCCCGGCGGTAGAGCGAGACGATGATGTCCTCCGACTGGGCCGAAGCCGCTCCCGTTCCCCGGTTCGCGGCCGAGGTGGCGGCCCCGGCCTCGGGGCCGCGCCCCTCCGCCAGCAGCGACAGCAGCCGTCGGCCGACCTCGGCCGGGGTCCGGTGGTCGAAGACCAGCGTGCTCGGCAGCCGCAGACCGCTGGCCCGGCTGAGCCGCTTGCCGAGCTCGACCGCGGTGAGCGAGTCGAAGCCCAGCTCCAGGAAGACGTGCTGGGCCTGGACCGCGTCCTTCGACGGGTGGCCGAGCACGGCGGCGGCCTCGCTCCGGACGAACTCCACGATCTCCGAGGCGTGTTCCTCCACCGCCAGCTCGGCCAGCCGGCGCTGCAGCGGCGGCTCGGCACCGCCGTCCGCGGCGGCCTCCGCCTCCCGGGCGGCGAGCAGGCGGGCGACCTCGGGCAGGTCGCCGATCAGCGGACTGGGCCGGGCCGCGGTGAAGCCGGGCACGAAACGCTCCCAGTCCACGGCGGCGACGACCAGCGTGCCGTCCTCGCTCTCCACCGCGCGACGCAGCGCCAGGACCCCCAGTCCGGGGCTCATCGGGTCCAGGCCCCGCAGCCGCAGGCGCTCCTCGGACGCGGCGTCGACCATGCCCCCGCCGCCCCAGGCGCCCCAGGCGACCGAGGTGGCGGTCAGCCCACGGGCGCGGCGGTCCTCGGCCAGCGCGTCCACGAAAGCGTTCGCGGCCGCGTAGGCGGCCTGGGCGCCGCTGCCCCAGGCGGCGGCGCCGGAGGAGAACAGGACGAACGCGTCCAACGGGCGGTCGGCGAGCAGCTCGTCCAGGTGCGCGGCACCCAGCGCCTTCGCGCCCAGCACGGCGGCGAAGTCCGCCTCGGTGGTGTCCGCGAGCATCGCGGCGACGCCGCCGACGCCGGCGGCGTGCACCACCGCGCTCAGCGGCGCCAGGTCGTCCAGGGATGCCACCAGTGCTGCCACCGCCTCCCGGTCCGCCATGTCGCACGCGGTGATCGTCACCTTGGCCCCCAGGGCCTCCAGTTCGTCCCGCAGCTCCTCGGCGCCCGTGGCGCCGGCGCCACGGCGGCTGGTCAGCACCAGGTGTTCGGCGCCGTCGGCCGCGAGCCGGCGGGCCACCTGACCGCCGACGAAGCCGGTGCCGCCGGTGACCAGCACGGTGCCGCGCGGCTGCCAGGGCCGCACCCCGGTGTCGGCCGGGCGCGGGGCCCGGACCATCCGTCGGGCGTACGTCCCGCCGGCCCGCACCGCGACCTGGTCCTCGGCCGTGACGCCGGAGAGCGCCCCGGCCAGGCGGCGGGCGACGCGACCGTCCGAGGCCGCCACGCCGTCGGGCAGGTCGACCAGACCGCCCCAGCGGGCCGGGAGTTCCAGTGCCGCGACCCGGCCCAGCGCCCAGACCTGCGCCTGCGCGGTGCTGCGCAGCGGGTCGAGGGCACCGGTCGACACCGCTGCGCGGGTGGCGCACCAGAGCGGGGCCGGGACCTCGGCGTCGCCGAGCGCCTGCACCAGCGTCAGGGACCGGCCCAGACCGTGGGACAGGCCCGGGTGCTCGGGGTGCGGCCGCTCGTCCAGCGCGAGCAGCGACAGCACACCGCCGAGGGCGGCGTCGCCGAGGCCGGCGAGGGCCGCGCGCAGCCGCCCGCTCAGCACCTGCCGGTCCTCGCCGCTGGCCACGACCAGCCGGACGACGTCCGCGCCGTGCGCCACCAGGGAGTTCAGCGCCAGTTCGACGGCCGGATCGGCCGACGGCTCGTGCGGCAGGACCGCCAGCCAGGTCCCGGACAACGCGGGCGTCGCCGGGTCCGGGACCGGCCGCCAGGTGATCCGGTAGCGCCAGCCGTCCACCACGGACTCATCGCGGCGGCGCCGGTGCCAGGAGGAGAGCGCGGGCAGGGCCGAGCGCAGGGTGGCGTCCTCGTCCAGCCGCAGGTCCTCGGCCAGCGCCGCCAGGTCCTCGCGCTCGACCGCCGCCCAGAACTCGGCGTCCACCACGGAGGCCGCCGTCGGCTCCGCCGGCCGGCCCGCCACCGTGTCCAGCCAGTACCGCTGCCGCTGGAAGGGGTAGGTCGGCAGGTCCACCTCCCGAGCGTCCCAACCGCCGAAGACCGCACGCCAGTCGACCACCACGCCGTTGGCGTGCGCCTCCCCCAGCGAGGTCAGGAAGCGCCGCGGGCCGCCGTCGCCGCGCCGCAGGGTCGGCACCACGGTCGGCGACAGGGCGCCAGGCGGGACCGCGTCCTGCGTGCCGTCGTCCTCGCTCGCGACGGCGTCGATCGTCTCCTGCAGGCCGAACGCCAGCACCGGGTGCGGGCTGACCTCGACGAAGACCTGGTGGCCGTCGGCCAGAAGCTGCCGGCTGGCCCGCTCGAACTGCACGGGCTGGCGCAGGTTGCGGTACCAGTACCCGGCGTCCAGCTCGGTCTCCACCCTCGTCCCGGTCACCGTGGAGTAGAACGGCACACTCGGCGCCCCGGGGGCGGTCTCGGCGAGGATCTCGGCGAGTTCGTCCCGGAGGACCTCGACCAGGGCACAGTGCGAGGGGCAGTCCACCCGGACGATCCGCTTCGCCGCCACCCCATCGGCCTCGCAGGAGGCCATCAGCTCCGCCAGCGCGTCGAGGTCGCCGGAGACGACCACGGTCCGCGGGCCGTTGATCGCGGCGACGCTCAGTCGGCCCTCCCAACGCTCCAGCCGCTGGGCGACCTCCGCCTCCGGCTGCGGCATCGAGACCATGCCACCCGACAGCCTCGCGAGCAGCAGGCTGCGGAGCGCCACGATCCGGGCGCCGTTCTCGAGCGACAGCGCGCCCGCGAAGCACGCGGCCGCGATCTCGCCCTGCGAGTGCCCCACGACGGCGGCGGGCCGCACACCGCAGGAGCGCCACAGCTCGGCGAGCGACACCATGACCGCCCACAGCACCGGCTGGATCACGTCGATCCGGTCCAGCCCGGGCGCGCCGGGTGCCTCGCGCAGCACGTCCTCCAGACTCCAGTCCAGGAACGGGGCGAGCGCCTGGCCGCAGGCGGCGATCCGGGCCCGGAACACCGCGGAGGTGTCCAGCAGTTCCACCGCCATGCCGGGCCACTGCGAGCCCTGACCGGGGAAGACGAACACCGCCTTCGGCTCACCCCCGGCGGTGCCGCGCGCCACCCGGCGCTCGGAGCCGCCGGCCGCCAGCGCCTCCAGCCCGGTGATCAGCTCCGCCCGGTCGGCGCCCACCACGACCGCCCGCTGCTCGAAGGCCGAGCGCGTGGTGGCGAGCGAGTAGCCGACGTCCTGGGGGCGCGGGTCGGGTTCGGCGCGCAGCAGCGACGCGAGGCGCCCGGCCTGTTCCTCCAACGCGCCGACCGTGCGGGCGGCCAGCGGCAGGGCCACCGCCACCGGATCCAGCGGCGCCTGCCGCGGGGCGGAGCCGTCGGCGAGGGTGTCGGCAGGGCCGTCGGCCGCGGTGCCGGCGGGGGCCTCCTCGATGATCACGTGGGCGTTGGTGCCGCTCATCCCGAAGGAGGAGACGCCGGCCCGCCGGGGGCGGACACCCGGCGACCACGCGACGGGCTCGGTCAGCAGCCGCACGGCTCCCGCGGACCAGTCCACGTGCGGCGTGGGCTCGTCCACGTGCAGCGTGCGCGGCAGCAGCTCGTGCTGGAGCGCCTGCACCATCTTGATGATGCCGCCCGCGCCCGCGGCCGCCTGGGTGTGGCCGATGTTCGACTTCAGCGAGCCGAGCCAGAGCGGCCGGTCCGCCGGGTGCTCCTGGCCGTAGGTCGCCAGCAGGGCCTGCGCCTCGATCGGGTCGCCCAGCGTGGTGCCCGTGCCGTGCGCCTCCACCACGTCGACCTCGGCCGCACTGAGGCCCGCGTTCGTCAGGGCCTGGCGGATCACCCGCTGCTGGGCGGGGCCGTTCGGGGCGGTCAGGCCGTTCGACGCGCCGTCCTGGTTGATCGCGCTGCCACGCACCAGCGCCAGCACGCGGTGGCCGTTGCGGCGGGCGTCGGAGAGCCGCTCCACCAGCAGCAGACCGACGCCCTCGCCCCAGCCGGTGCCGTCCGCCGCGGCGGCGAACGCCTTGCAGCGACCGTCGGCGGAGAGCGCGCGCTGGCGGCTGAACTCCACGAACGCGCCGGAGTTGGACATCACCGTGACACCGCCGGCCAGCGCCATCGAGCACTCGCCCTGGCGCAGCGACTGAACGGCCAGGTGCAGGGCCACCAGCGAGGACGAGCACGCGGTGTCCACGGTGACCGCCGGGCCTTCGAGGCCGAGCGTGTAGGAGATGCGCCCGGACACCACGCTGGCCGCGTTGCCGGTGCCCAGGTAGCCCACCACGCCGTCCGGGACGTCGAGGCCACGCTGGAGGTAGTCCTGGTAGCCGGTGCCGACGAAGACGCCGGTCCGGGTGCCGCGCACCGTCGTCGGGTCGATCCCGGCGCGCTCGAACACCTCCCAGGAGGTCTCCAGGAGCAGCCGCTGCTGCGGGTCCATGGCCACCGCCTCGCGCGGCGAGATGCCGAAGAAGGCGGCGTCGAAGTCGGGCAGGTCGTACAGGAAGCCGCCGGACCGCGCGTAGGTGGTGCCCGGATGGTCGGGGTCGGGGTGGAAGAGCGACTCCAGGTCCCAACCGCGGTTGGACGGGAACACCGACATCGCGTCGGTCTCCTCGGCCACCAGTCGCCAGAGCTCCTCGGGGCTGCGCACTCCGCCCGGGAACCGGCAGCTCATCGCCACGATCGCGATCGGCTCGTCCTGGGCGGCCAGTTCGGTCCCCCGCCCGGCACCGGTCTCGGGCGCCGCACCCAACAGCTCGACCAGCAGCCAGCCGGCCAGCGAGATGGCCGTGGGGTAGTCGAACACCACGGTGGTGGGCAGCTGGACGCCGGTGGCGCGGGTCAGCCGGTTGCGCAGCTCCACCGCGGTCAGCGAGTCGAAGCCCAACTCCCGGAAGGGCCGCCCTGGTTCGACCAGGTGGGCACCGCGGTGCCCGAGCACGGCGGCCGCCTCGACGCGGACCAGCTCCACCAGCGCGCGGTCGCGCTCGGCGGGGTCCGCCTGGGCGAGGGTGCGACGCAGCGCGGCGGCCTCGTCGGAGAGGTCGCCGTCCTGCGGGCCCGCGGCCGGCCGCAAGGCCGCCCGGACCTCGGGCAGGTCCGCCAGCAACGGGCTCGGCCGGACCACGGTGAACGCTGGCGCGAACCGCTCCCACTCCACGTCGGCCACCGTCACGGCGGTCTCGTCGCGCTCCAGCAGCCGCGCCAGCGCGGCGATCGCCGCGCTCGGCGACAGCGGCCGCAGGCCCCGGCGGCGCAGGCTGTCGGCGACCGGGGCCGAGCCGGCCATGCCCGCCTCGGCCCACGGACCCCAGGCGACGGCGGTCGCCGTCACGCCACGGGCCCGGCGCGCCTGGGCCAGCGCGTCCAGGTAGGCGTTCGCGGCGCAGTACGCGCCCTGGCCGCCGCCGCCCCAGACACCGGCGATCGAGGAGAACAGCACGAAGGCGTCCAGCGGACGGTCTCCGAGCAGCTCGTCCAGGTGGGCCGCGCCCGCGACCTTCGCCGCCACCACGGCGGCGAACTGCGCCGGGTCGGTCTCGGCGAGCATCGCCGGGGTGTCGATGCCGGCCGTGTGGACCACCGCGGTGAGCGGGCACTCCGCCGGCAGTTCGGCCAGCAGCCGCGCCAGCGCGTCCCGGTCCGAGACGTCGCAGGCGGCGATCGTCACGCGGGCGCCGAGCTGCTCCAGCTCGGCGCGCAGCGTCTCCGCGCCCGGTGCGGCGGGTCCGCGCCGGCTGGTGAGCACCAGGTGCTCGGCGCCGCGGCCGGCCAGCCAGCGGGCGACGTGCCCGCCCAGCGCGCCGGTGCCGCCGGTGATCAGGACGGTCCCGCGCGGCGCCCACCCGTCGGCACTCTCCGGATCGGCCGGCCGAGAGGCCGGTGTGAGGTCGTCGGGGGCGAGGTGGGCCAACCGCCGGGCCAGGACCCCGGTGTCACGCACGGCCACTTGGTCCTCGTCGCCGTCCGCCGTGAGGACGGAGACCAGTCGGGACAGCGCCCGCTCGTCGAGCTGTGGCCGGCTCTCCCCCGAGCCGCCGGCCGGGGGGAGGTCGACAAGGCCGCCCCACCGGTCGGAGTGCTCCAGGGCGACCACCCGGCCGAGACCCCAGATCTGCGCCTGGGCCGGGCTGGACAGCTCGTCGGGTGCGCCAACGGACACGGCCCCCCGGGTGACGCACCAGAGCGGCGCCTCGACGCCCGCCTCACCGAGGGCCCGCACCAGAGTGAGGGTCAGCGCCACACCGGCGGGCAGCGATGCGGTCGCGCCATCGGCTGTCTGACGATCGATCAATGCGAGGAGGGACACCACCGCGCGCGGTGGGGCCTCGCCGTCGGCGGCCTCGCGCAGGCGGGTGGCGAGGGTCTGCCGGTCGTCGGCCTCGTCGACGTCCAGGCAGCTGACGCTCGCGCCCCGCGCGGCCAGCGCCTCCCGCAGCGCGGTGGCGGTGGCCCGCGCGCCCTGCCCTGCGGGTGTCAGGAGCAGCCAGCGGCCCTCCGCCGGCACGGACGCGGTGTCGGGCAGCGGCGTCCAGGTGACCCGGTACTGCCAGCCTTCCAGGGCCGACTGCTCGCGCCGCTCACGGGCGGCCGACTCCAGCCAGTACGACTCGCGTTGGAAGGCGTAGGTGGGCAGGTCGACGCGCCGGGCGCCGCGACCGGCGAAGACCGCGTCCCAGTCGAGGGCGACACCGTGCGCGTGCAGCTGGGCCAGGGCGGCGGTGAAGGCCAGCTCCTCGGCCCGGTCGGCGCGCAGGGCCGGGACCGCGACGGCATCCGAGTCGGCCAGGGTCTCCTGGGCTATCGCGGTCAGACCGCCGGGTCCGACCTCCAGGAACGCCGTTACCCCCTCGGCCGCGAGGGTCCGCACGGCGTCGGCGAACCGGACGCTCTCACGGACGTGACGCACCCAGTACTCCGGGTCGCCCAACTCGCCCTCGGCGACAAGCCGTCCGGTCAACGTGGAAACGATCGGCAGCGTCGGGACACCGAAGGTGACACCCTCGGCCACCTTGCGGAACTCCGCCAGCATCGGCTCCATCAACGGTGAGTGGAACGCGTGCGACACCGCCAACCGCTTCGTCCTGCGACCCTCGGCCGCCAACAGCGCCACGACCTCGGCCACCGCGTCCTCGGTACCCGAAAGCACCACCGACGACGGCCCGTTGACCGCGGCAACCCCCACCCGGTCCGCACGCCCGGCCAGCAGCGGCAACACCTCGTCCTCCGAGGCCCGCACCGCCACCATCACCCCACCCGACGGCAACGCCTGCATCAACCGCCCACGGGCAGCGACGAGTTGAGCAGCATCCGCCAGCGAGAACACCCCCGCCACATGCGCGGCGGCCAACTCACCGATCGAGTGCCCGGCCAGGACGTCCGCCCGCACACCCCACGACTCGACGAGACGGAACAGCGCCACCTCGACCGCGAACAACGCCGGCTGCGTGAACTCCGTCCGCTCCAACAGCCCGGCATCCGCACCGAACACCACCTCACGCGACGGCCGTTCGAGATGAACGTCCAGATGCGCGCAGACCTCGTCGAAGGCGTCCGCGAACACCGGGAACGACGCGTACAACTCACGCCCCATCCCCAACCGCTGACTCCCCTGCCCCGAGAACAGGAACGCGAGCCTGTCCTCCCGGCCGGTCGCTCCCTCGGCCACGTTCGGCGCCGAGGCCCCCTCGGCCACCGCGCGCACGCCGTCGGTGAGTTCGGCGAGGTCCGCGCCGACCACCACCGCTCGGTGCTCCAGCGCGGCGCGCGAGGTCGCCAACGAGAAGGCGACGTCGACGGCGCGTACGTCGGGCAGGCCGAGCACATGGGAGAGCAGCCGTTCCGCCTGCTCGCGCAGGGCTGCCCTGCTCCGCGCGGAGACCACCCAGGAGACCGGCGCGGCGGCCACGACGGAGGTGGGCTCGGGCTGCGCCTGCGGGTCGTCGGCCGTCACGGGGGCGGCCGGGGCCTGCTCGATGATGGTGTGGGCGTTGGTGCCGCTGACGCCGAAGGAGGACACGGCGGCGCGGCGCGGGCGGTCCCCCGCCGGCCAGGCCACCGGCTCGGTCAGCAACCGCACCGCGCCGGTGGACCAGTCGACGTGCGGGGACGGCTGCTCCGCGTGCAAGGTCCTGGGCAGGACGCCGTGTTGGAGTGCCTGCACCATCTTGATGATGCCGCCCACCCCCGCCGCGGCCTGGGTGTGCCCGATGTTCGACTTCAACGAGCCCAGCCAGAGCGGCCGGTCCTCGGGGCGGTCCTGCCCGTAGGTCGCCAGCAACGCCTGCGCCTCGATCGGGTCACCCAGCGTGGTACCGGTCCCGTGCGCCTCCACCGCGTCGACATCCGCCGGGGAGAGCCCCGCACTCGCCAACGCCTGCTGGATCACCCGCTGTTGGGCGGGCCCGTTGGGCGCCGTCAGACCGTTCGACGCACCGTCCTGGTTCACCGCCGAACCCCGCACCACCGCCAGCACCGGGTGCCCGTTGCGCTGCGCGTCCGAGAGCCGCTCCACCAGCAGCATGCCGACGCCCTCGCCCCAGCCCGTGCCGTCGGCGTCGGCCGAGAAGGACTTGCACCGGCCGTCCACCGAGAGCCCCTGCTGGCGGCTGAACTCGGTGAACATCCCGGTGCTCGCCATGATCGCCGCACCGCCGGCCAGGGCCAGCGAGCACTCCCGCCGGCGCAGTGCCTGCACCGCCAGGTGCAGCGCCACCAGCGAGGAGGAGCACGCGGTGTCCACCGTCAGTGCCGGGCCTTCGAGCCCGAAGGTGTAGGAGATCCGGCCCGAGGCGACGCTGGGCGCGGTGCCGGTCAGCAGGAAGCCCTCCAGCTCCTGCGCGCTCTCACCGTCACCCGCGTACCCCTGGTAGGCGAGGCCGACGAAGACGCCGGTGCGCGAGCCCTTGACCGAGAGGGGATCCATTCCGGCCCGCTCGAAGGTCTCCCAGGCGACCTCCAGCAGCAGCCGCTGCTGCGGGTCGGTGGCCAGCGCCTCGCGCGGCGAGATCCCGAAGAAGCCGGGATCGAACTCGCCCGCCCCGTGCAGGAACCCGCCCTCGCGGGTGTAGCACTTCCCGGGCCGGTCAGGGTCCGGGTCGTAGAGGTCCGCCAGGTCCCAGCCACGGTTGGTGGGGAAGCCGGAGACCGCGTCGGCGCCGCTCTCGACCAACTGCCAGAGCTGTTCCGGGCTGTTGACCTGCCCGGGGTAGCGGCAGCTCATCGCCACGATGGCGATCGGCTCCTGGTCCTTCGTCTCCACCTCGTGCAACCGCCGCCGGGTCTGCTTCAGATCAGCCGTCACACGCTTGAGATAGTCGAGCAACTTCTGCTCGTTCTGCATGTCTCGTTCACCCGCCATGTGAGTCAGGAAGTGCTGTGGTACTGCGATTCGGTGGAGCCGCAGGGGTCAGGAACCGTCGAGTTCCTGGTCGATCAGCTCGAAGATGTCGTCGATGGTCGCGGCCTGGAGCCGCTCGTCGGCCCCGTCCGCGTTCCCGTCGTCCGCGCCGGCCACGGGGGTGTCGCCGAGCGCGGCGAGCACGCTCTGCAGGCGTGTCCGGACCCGGGAGCGCACGACTTCGTCGTCCGAGCCGATCGCGCCGAGGACCGCCTCGAGCCGGTCGATCTCGCCGAACACCGCCAGCGCCGGTGCCACCTGCCGGGGCGCGAGGTCCGCGCGGACCCGCTCGGCCAGCGCGAGGGGGGTCGGGCAGTCGAACACCAGCGTCGCGGGCAACCGGAGTCCGGTGGCGGCGCCGAGCCGGTTGCGCAGTTCCACCGCGGTCAGCGAGTCGAAGCCCAGGGCCTTGAACTCGCGGCCGCGCTCGACGTCCTGCGGACCGCCGAGCCCGAGCACCGCCGCCACGTGCGTGCGCACGACGTCCAGCAGGAGGCGGGTCTGCTCCCCCTCCGGCAGGCCGCTCAGCCGCCGCTGGAGGGTGTCCGCACCGCCCGTCGCGGCCTCGGCCGTGCGCCGCGCGGGCGCGCGGACCAGCCCGCGCAGGATCGCCGGAACCGTGGCCGAGGTGGCGCCCCGGTCGGCCGAGGAGTCGAAGCGCACCGGAGCCACCAGGGCGTGCTCGCCCGACCGGGCGGCGTCGAAGAGCTCCAGGCCCTCCTTGGCCCGGAACGAGACCAGCCCGGAGCGCGCCATCCGGCTCCGGCCCGACTCGTCCATCCCCGCCGCCATGCCGCCCTCGGCCCAGGGGCCCCAGGCCATGGCGGTCGCGGGCAGGCCGGCCGTGCGCCGCCGCAGCGCCAGCGCGTCGAGGAACGCGTTGGCCGCGGCGTAGTTGCCCTGCCCGGCGCTGCCGAGGGTGGCGGCGATCGAGGAGAACAGCACGAAGGCCGACAGGTCCAGCTCGCGGGTGAGCTCGTCCAGGACGAGGGCCGCGTCCACCTTCGGGCGCAGCACGGCGTCCAGCCGCTCGGGGGTCAGCGAGGCGACCGTGCCGTCGTCCAGCACCCCGGCCGCGTGGACCACCGCGGTGAGCGGGTGGTCGGCGGAGATCCCCGCCAGCAGTTCGGCGACGGCGTCCCGGTCGGCCGCGTCGCAGGCCGCCACGGTCACCTCCGCACCCAACTCCACCAGCTCGTCGCGCAGTTCGGACGCCCCCTCGGCCGCGAGGCCGCGCCGGCTGGTGAGGACGAGCTGCCGTACGCCGTGCTCGGTCACCAGGTGCCTGGCGACCACGCCGCCGAGCGCGCCGGTGGCGCCGGTGACCAGCACCGTTCCGTGGGGGTCGAGCGCGGCCGGCACGGTGAGCACGAGCTTGCCGACGTGCCGGGCCTGGCTGAGGTGACGCAGGGCCTCGGGAGCCTGCCGCACGTCCCAGCCGGTCACCGGCAGCGGCCGCAGCACGCCCAGCTCGAACAGCTCCACCAGCGCCTGGAGCATGGCACCGATCCGGTCCGGCCCCGCCTCGATCGTGTCGAAGGCCAGGTAGGACACGCCCGGGTGGGCCGCGGCGACCTCCTCGGCACCGCGGACGTCCGTCTTGCCCATCTCCAGGAAGTGCCCGCCGTCTCCCAGCACCCGCAGTGAGGCGTCGACGTACTCGCCGGCCAGCGAGTTCAGCACCACGTCCACGCCACGGCCGCCGGTCTCCGCCAGGAACCGCTGCTCGAAGTCGAGCGTGCGGGAGGAGGCGAGGTGCGCCTCGTCCAGGCCACCGGCCCGCAGCGCCGCCCACTTGCCGGGGCTCGCGGTGCCGTAGACCTCGGCGCCGAGGTGGCGCGCCAGCTGGGTGGCCGCCATGCCGACGCCGCCCGCCGCCGAGTGCACCAGCAGCGACTGACCGGGGCGCAGCCCCGCCAGGTCGACCAGCGCGTAGTAGGCCGTGAGGAAGACGATCGGCACGGACGCGGCCTGGGCGAAGGTCCAGCCGCGCGGCATCCGCGCCACCATGCGGTGGTCGGCGACCGCGAGCGGCCCGAAGGCCTCGGGGATCATGCCCAGCACACGGTCCCCGGGGGCCACGCCGGTGACCCCGGGCCCGGTCTCCAGCACGATGCCGGCGGCCTCGCTGCCCAGCGAGGCCACGCCCGGGTACATGCCCAGCGCGATGAGCGCGTCCCGGAAGTTCACCCCGGCGGCGCGCACCGCGATCCGGACCTGACCCTCGCCCAGCGGGGCCGTGGCGGCCGGGTTCTCGGTCAGCGCCAAGCCGTCCAGCGTGCCCGTGCCACTGGTCGTCAGCCGCCAGCCGACGGAGCCGGGGGCGGGGCGCAGGGCCCCGCTGGTCCCCGTCCGGGCCAGCCGGGGGGCGAACGCCACGCCGCGGCGCACCGCGAGCTGCGGCTCGCCCGCGGCCGGCACGGCCAGCAGGGCGCGGACGGAGTCCTGGTGGCCGTCCAGGTCGACCAGGAGGATCCGGTCCGGGTTCTCCGACTGCGCGGACCGCACCAGGCCCCAGGCCGCGGCCTGGGCCGGATCGGCCACGGCCTCGCCGGGCTCGGGAGCGACCGCGCCGCGGGTGAGCAGGACCAGCCGCGACTGCGCCGTCCGCTCCTCGGCCAGCCAGCCCCTGACCAGTTCGAGGACCTGACGGGTCGTCCTGCGGACGTCGGCTGCGCTCCCGCCACCGGGTGTGGCGGTGGCGAACACCACGTCCGGTGGCGTGGCACCGGCGTCGAGGGCCGCGATCAGCGCCGCGAGGTCGGGGTGGAGCGCGACACGACCGCCGGTCTCCGCCAGCACGACGGCGGTCACCGTGGGCTCGGTCTCGCCGAGCAGGGCCCAGCCGGCGCGCGGAACGCTCTCGGTCCGCGCGGCGGACCCGGCCGGTCCGGCCGCGAGGGACACCGTTGGCCAGGTGATCCGGTACAGCTCGTCCTCGTGTTCGGGGCGTCGCGCCTGGGCGAGCTGGTCGCCCGAGACGGGGCGCAGGACGAGGGAGTCGATCGCGGCGACGGGGTGGCCGGTGCCGTCGGCGACCAGCAGGGAGACGGCGTCCGGGCCGGCCGGGGCCAGCCGCACCCGCAGGGCGCTCGCACCGGTCGCGGACAGCCGGACCCCGCTCCAGGAGAACGGGATCCGCCCCTGCCCGGTGTCGGGCAACAGCCCACCCAGACCGACCGCGTGCAACGCCGCGTCCAGCAGCGCCGGATGCACACCGAACCCGCCGACCTCCGTACCCTCCGGCAACGCGACCTCGGCGAACACCTCCTGACCCCGCCGCCACAACCCGCGCAGCCCCCGGAACACCGGACCGTAACCGAACCCGAGCTCCGCCAACCGCTCGTAGTAACCCTCGGCCCCCACCACCTCGGCAGCGACCGGCGGCCAGGACGACAGCTCCTCGTCGGTCGCCGGCTGCGCGGTGGCCAGGGTGCCCGTGGCGTGCGAGGTCCACGGGTCGTGGGCCTCGGCGCTGTCCGGCCGGGAGTGCACCTGGACGGTGCGGCGGCCGGACTCGTCGGCGCCGCCCACCGCGATCTGCAACTGGACCGCGCCCTGCTCGGGCAGAACGAGCGGCGCCTGGAGGGTCAACTCGTCCAGGAGGTCACAGCCCACCTCGTCGGCCGCCCGCAGCGCCAGATCCACCAGCGCGGTACCCGGCAGCAGCACCGCGCCCATCACCACGTGCTCCGCCAGCCAGGGCTGCGCGGAGAGCGACAACCGCCCGGTCAGGAGCGCACCTTCACCACCGGCCAGCGCGAGCGCGGCACCGAGCAGGGGGTGCTCGGCCGACCGCAGACCGGCGCTCGTGAGGTCGCCGACCGTCGGCTTCGTGTCGAGCCAGTAGCGGCGGCGTTGGAAGGCGTAAGTCGGCAGGTCGACGCGCCGGGCACCGCGACCGGCGAAGACCGCCTCCCAGTCGAGGGCGACGCCGTGCGCGTGCAGCTGGGCCAGGGCGGCGGTGAACGCCAACTCCTCGGCCCGGTCGGCGCGCAGGGCCGGGACCGCGACGGCATCGAAGTCGGCCAGGGTCTCCTGGGCCATCGCGGTCAGACCACCGGGTCCGACCTCCAGGAACGCCGTTACCCCCTCGGCCGCGAGGGTCCGCACGGCGTCGGCGAACCGGACGCTCTCACGGACGTGACGCACCCAGTACTCCGGGTCGCCCAACTCGCCCTCGTTGACGGGCCGTCCGGTCAACGTGGAGACGATCGGCAGCGTCGGGACACCGAAGGTGACACGCTCGGCCACCTTGCGGAACTCCGCCAGCATCGGCTCCATCAACGGTGAGTGGAACGCGTGCGACACCGCCAACCGCTTCGTCCTGCGACCCTCGGCCGCCAACAGCGCCACGACCTCGGCCACCGCGTCCTCGGTACCCGAAAGCACCACCGACGACGGCCCGTTGACCGCGGCAACCCCCACCCGGTCCGCACGCCCGGCCAGCAGCGGCAACACCTCGTCCTCCGAGGCCCGCACCGCCACCATCACCCCACCCGACGGCAACGCCTGCATCAACCGCCCACGAGCCACCACGAGTTCGGCAGCATCCGCCAGCGAGAACACCCCCGCCACATGCGCGGCGGCCAACTCACCGATCGAGTGCCCGGCCAGGACGTCCGCCCGCACACCCCACGACCCGACGAGACGGAACAGCGCCACCTCGACCGCGAACAACGCCGGCTGCGCGAACTCCGTCCGGTTCAGCAGCCCGGCATCCGCACCGAACACCACCTCACGCAACGGCCGTTCGAGATGAACGTCCAGATGCGCGCAGACCTCGTCGAAGGCAGCCGCGAACACCGGGAACGACGCGTACAACTCACGCCCCATCCCCAACCGCTGACTCCCCTGCCCCGAGAACAGGAACGCGAGCCTGGCGTCCGCGACCGCGACACCCTCCACCGTGCTGTTCAGCGCCTCACCACGGGCCAACGCGCCCAGCCCGGCGAGCAGTTCGTCCCGGTCCGTGCCGATGACGGCAGCGCGGTGATGCAGCGCGGCGCGGGAGGTCGCCAGCGACAGGCCGACGTTCGCCACCCCGAGCTCCGGGCGCTCGACCAGGTACGAGCACAGCCGCTCGGCCTGCTGGCGCAGTGCCTCCGGGGTGCTCGCGGAGAGCACCCACGGCACGCCGGACTCGGACGCCGAATCGGTGGGAGCCGGAGTCGGCTCACCCACCGGTCGTACGGGCGCCTGCTCGATGATCACGTGCGCGTTGGTACCACTCACCCCGAAGGAGGAGATCCCCGCTCGGCGCGGCCGGCCGGGGTGCGACCAGTCGACGGGCTCGGTCAGCAGCTCCACGGCCCCGGCGGACCAGTCCACGTGCGGCGTGGGCTCGTCCACGTGCAGGGTCTTCGGCAGCACCTCGTGCTGGAGCGCCTGCACCATCTTGATGATGCCGCCCACCCCGGCCGCGGCCTGAGTGTGGCCGATGTTCGACTTCAACGAGCCGAGCCACAGCGGCCGGTCCTCGGGGCGGTCCTGCCCGTAGGTCGCCAGCAGCGCCTGCGCCTCGATCGGGTCACCCAGCGTGGTGCCCGTGCCGTGCGCCTCCACCACGTCGACGTCCGTCACGGACAGCCCCGCGTCCGCCAGGGCCTGCCGGATCACCCGCTGCTGCGCGGGGCCGTTCGGCGCCGTCAGACCGTTCGACGCGCCGTCCTGGTTGATCGCGGAACCCCGCACCACCGCGAGTACCGGGTGCCCGTTGCGCTCCGCGTCCGAGAGCCGCTCCACCAGCAGCACGCCCGCACCCTCGCCCCAGCCCGTGCCGTCCGCCGCGGCGGCGAACGGCTTGCAGCGACCGTCGGCGGCCAGCCCGCGCTGACGACTGAACTCGATGAAGGCGTTCGGGCTGGACATCACGGTGACGCCGCCGGCGAGCGCGAGCGTGCACTCGCCGCGCCGCAGCGCCTGTGCCGCCAGGTGCAGGGCGACCAGCGAGGACGAGCACGCGGTGTCCACCGTCAGGGTCGGCCCCTCCAGACCGAAGGAGTAGGCGATCCGGCCCGACACCACACTCGCCGAACTGCCGGTACCGATGTAGCCCTCCAGGTCCTGTGGCACGCTCAACAGGCGTGCCGCGTAGTCCTGGTAGCCGGAACCCATGAACACGCCGGTCCGGGTGCCCCGCACCGCCGTCGGGTCGACCCCGGCCCGCTCGAACGCCTCCCAGGTCAGCTCCAGCAGCAACCGCTGCTGCGGGTCCATGGCGAGCGCCTCACGCGGCGAGATGCCGAAGAAGGCGGGGTCGAAGTCGGCGACGTCGTAGAGGAATCCGCCGTCCTTGGCGTAGCTGGTGCCCGGCCGGTCCGGGTCGGGGTCGTAGAGCGTCTCCAGGTCCCACCCGCGGTCCGCCGGGAACCCGGCCACCGCGTCACGGCCCTCGGCCACCAGCCGCCACAGCTCCTCGGGTGAGCGCACCTCGCCCGGGTAGCGGCAGCTCATCGCCACGATGGCGATCGGCTCGTCGTCGCGGAGTGCGGGTGCGACCGTGGCGACCGCGCCCGCGACCGCGCCCGCACCGAGCGCACCGGTCAGTTCGGTGCGCAGGTGTGCGGCCAGCACGGCGGGTGACGGGTAGTCGAAGACCAGGGTGGCCGGCAGCCGGACGCCCGTCGCCCTGGTCAGCCGGTTGCGCAGCTCGACGGCGGTCAGCGAGTCGAAGCCCAGCTCGCGGAAGGCGCGGTCGGCGGCCACCGACTCCGCACCGCTGTGGCCGAGCACCGCGGCCGCCTCGGTCCGGACCAGTTCGAGCACCGCGCGTCCCTGCTCGGCCCCGGAGAGCGCGGTCACCCGCTGGACGAACGCGGGCGCGGCGTCGTCGGGAGCCCCGTCCGTGTCGGCGGTGGCCGCCAGCGCGGCCTGGACCTCGGGCAGGTCGCCGAGCAGCGGGCTGGTCCGCAGCAGGGTGAAGGACGGCGCGAACCGCTCCCAGACGACGTCCGCGACCGTCACGGTGGTCTCGTCGCGGTCCAGCACGCCCCGCAGCGCGGAGATCGCCAGCGCGGGGGCGAGCGCGGGCAGTCCGCGCAGCCGCAGCCGGTCCTCGGCGTCACCGTCCTCGACCATGCCGCCGTCGGCCCAGGGTCCCCAGGCCACCGCCGTGCCCGCCAGCCCGCGGGCCCGGCGCCGCTCGGCCAGCGTGTCGAGTGCGGCGTTGGCCACCGCGTAGGCGGCCTGGCCGCCGGCGCCCCAGACGCCGGAGATCGAGGAGAACATCACGAACGCGTCCAGCGGACGCTCGCCCAGCAGCTCGTCCAGGTGCAGCGCACCCGCCGCCTTCGCCGCCAGCACCCGCGCGAACTCCTCCGGTGTGGTGTCGGCGAGCAGGCCGGGCGTGCCCACGCCGGCGGCGTGGACCACGGCGGTCAGCGGGTACTCGGCCGGCAGCCCGTCGAGCAGCCGCGCCAACGCCTCCCGGTCGGCCACATCGCAGGCGGCGATGGTGACCTCGGCACCCAACGCCACCAGCTCGTCACGGAGTTCAGCCGCCCCCTCGGCCGCGGGGCCACGCCGGCTGGTCAGCACCAGGTGCTCGGCGCCGTTGCGCGCCAACCAGCGTGCCGTGTGACCGCCGAGGGCGCCCGTACCACCGGTGATCAGGACGGTCCCACTCGGCCGCCAGGCGGCTCCCGCCGTGACCGTGCCCTGCGGAGCGCGCGCCAGCCGCCGGACGAAGACGCCCGAGCCGCGCACCGCCAGCTGGTCCTCGGCGCCAGGTCCGGCCAGCACTGCGGCCAGCCGGCGGGCCGAGCGCTCGTCCAGCACGTCCGGGAGGTCCACCAGACCGCCCCAGCGCCGGGTGTGCTCCAGTGCCACGGTCCGGCCCAGTGCCCACACCTGCGTCTGGTGGGCACTGCGGATCGGGTCGGAGGAGCCGATGGACACCGCGCCCCGGGTGGCACACCAGAGCGGAGCCTCCAGGCCCGCGTCACCGAGTGCCTGGACCAGCGCGAGGGTCGCGGTCAGGCCCGCCGGCAACACGCCGTGGACGGGATGCGGCCGTTCGTCCACCGCGAGCAGGGACAGCACTCCGGTGACGGTCACAGGCTCCGCGTCCGGATCTGCCGCGGCGAGGTCCCCGAGGACGCTGCGCAGTCGCTCGGCGAGGGCCTCGCGGCCGGCCTCGGTGTCCACGAGGACCGGCACGGCCTCGGCGCCGTGCTCGCGCAGAGCGCGCATGACGGCCGACGCCCATGGGTCGCCGTCCTGTCCGGCGGGTAGCACGGCGAGCCAACGCCCGGTCGGCTCGGCGTCCTTGAGCTCGGCGGCGGGCTTCCAGACGATCCGGTACCGCCAGCCGTCCACCGTGGACTGCTCCCGATGCTCGCGCCGCCAACTGGAGAGTGCCGGCAGGACGGAGGTCAGTGGGGCGTCCTCGGCCACCTGGATACGGCCCGCGAACGCCTCCAGGTCCTCGTGCTCGACCGTCTCCCAGAAGCCGGCCTCGACGGGGTCGACGGCGGCGACCGGGTCGGCCGAGAAGACCGAGGACTCCAGCCAGTAGCGGCGGCGTTGGAAGGCGTAGGTCGGCAGGTCGACGCGCCGGGCACCACGGCCCGCGAAGACCGCCTCCCAGTCGAGGGCGACGCCGTGCGCGTGCAGCTGGGCCAGGGCGGTGGTGAAGGCCACGTCCTCCGGCCGGTCGGCGCGCAGGGCCGGGACGGTGACGGCATCCGAGTCGGCCAGGGTCTCCTGGGCCATCGCGGTCAGACCACCGGGTCCGACCTCCAGGAACGCCGTTACCCCCTCGGCCGCGAGGGTCCGCACGGCGTCGGCGAACCGGACGCTCTCACGGACGTGACGCACCCAGTACTCCGGGTCGCCCAACTCGCCCTCGTTGACGGGCCGTCCGGTCAACGTGGAAACGATCGGCAGCGTCGGGACACCGAAGGTGACACGCTCGGCCACCTTGCGGAACTCCGCCAGCATCGGCTCCATCAACGGTGAGTGGAACGCGTGCGACACCGCCAACCGCTTCGTCCTGCGACCCTCGGCCGCCAACAGCGCCACGACCTCGACCACCGCGTCCTCGGCACCCGAAAGCACCACCGACGACGGCCCGTTGACCGCGGCAACCCCCACCCGATCCGCACGCCCGGCCAGCAGCGGCAACACCTCGCCCTCCGAGGCCCGCACCGCCACCATCACCCCACCCGACGGCAACGCCTGCATCAACCGCCCACGAGCCACCACGAGTTCAGCGGCATCCGCCAGCGAGAACACCCCCGCCACATGCGCGGCGGCCAACTCACCGATCGAGTGCCCGGCCAGGACGTCCGCCCGCACACCCCACGACCCGACGAGACGGAACAGCGCCACCTCGACCGCGAACAACGCCGGCTGCGCGAACTCCGTCCGCTCCAACAGCCCGGCATCCGCACCGAACACCACCTCACGCAACGGCCGTTCGAGATGAACGTCCAGATGCGCGCAGACCTCGTCGAAGGCAGCCGCGAACACCGGGAACGACGCGTACAACTCACACCCCATCCCCAACCGCTGACTCCCCTGCCCCGAGAACAGGAACGCGACCTTGTTCTTCCGTGCCGCGACGCCACGGACGAGGTCGGCGTCGACCGCGTCCCGCGCCAGTGCCTCCAGGCCGCGCAGTAGCCCGTCCCGACCGGTGCCGACCACGGCGGCCCGGTAGGGCAGTGCGGCACGGGAGGTGGCCAGCGAGAGGCCGAGGTCGGCGGGAGCGAACGCCGGCTGCTCCGCCAGGTGGGCCAGCAGCCGCCGGGCCTGCTCGCGCAGTGCCTCCGCGCTGCGGGCCGAGACCGTCCACGGCACCGGGAGGGCGGTCGCGTCGACGGTCCGCCCGCCCGTCTCGGGCCGTGCGCCCGCTTCCGCCGCTACCGCCGTCCGTGCGGGCACCGCTTCGAGAATCACGTGGGCGTTGGTCCCGCTGACGCCGAACGACGACACGCCCGCCCGCCGAGGGTGGTCGTGCTCCGGCCAGGCCACGGCCTCGGTCAGCAGCCGCACGGCCCCGGCCGACCAGTCCACGTGCGGCGAGGGCTCGTCCAGGTGCAGCGTGCCCGGCAGGGTGCCGTGCCGCATCGCCATCACCATCTTGATCACGCCCGCCACGCCGGCCGCGGCCTGGGTGTGCCCGATGTTCGACTTCAGCGCCCCCAGCCAGAGCGGCCGACCCTCCGGGCGCTCCTGCCCGTAGGTCGCCAGCAGCGCCTGCGCCTCGATCGGGTCACCCAGCGACGTCCCGGTCCCGTGCGCCTCCACCACGTCCACCTCGGCCGCGGACAGCCCCGCGTCCGCCAGGGCCTGGCGGATCACCCGCTGCTGCGCGGGGCCGCTCGGCGCGGTCAGCCCGTTGGAGGCGCCGTCCTGGTTCACCGCCGAACCCCGGACCACGGCCAGCACCTGGTGGCCGTTGCGGCGCGCGTCGGACAGTCGCTCGACCAGCAGCATGCCGACGCCTTCGGCCCAGCCGGTGCCGTCCGCCGCGGCGGAGAACGGCTTGCAGCGACCGTCGGCCGCCAGCCCGCGCTGCCGGCTGAACTCCATGAACGCGCCGGGCGTCGACATCACGGTCACACCGCTCACCAGGGCCAGCGCGCACTCCCCGCGTCGCAGCGCCTGCGCCGCCAGGTGCAGCGCGACCAGCGAGGACGAGCACGCGGTGTCCACCGTCACCGCCGGCCCCTCCAGACCGAAGGAGTAGGCGATCCGACCGGAGATCACGGCGGCCGCGTTCCCGGTTCCCAGGTGACCGTCGAAGTCCTCCGGCGAGTTGGACAGCCGTGCGTAGTCCTGCCCGTTGGTGCCGGCGAAGACGCCGGTCCGCGTGCCCCGCAGCGCGCTCGGGTCGAGGCCGGCCCGCTCGAAGACCTCCCAGGTGGTCTCGAGGAGCAGTCGCTGCTGCGGGTCCATCATCAGCGCCTCGCGCGGCGAGATCCCGAAGAACCCGGCGTCGAACTCGGCGACGTCGTGCAGGAAGCCGCCCTCGCGGACATGGCAGGTACCCGCGTTGTCGGGGTCGGGGTCGTAGAGCGCGTCCAGGTCCCAGCCGCGGTCGGTGGGAAAGCCGCCGATCGCGTCACCGCCCTCGGCGACCAGCCGCCACAGGTCCTCGGGTGACGTGACACCGCCCGGGAAGCGGCAGCTCATCGCCACGATTGCGATGGGCTCGGCGGCGTCCTCCATCAGCTTCCGGTTCTGCCGGCGCAGCCGCTCGGTCTCCTGAAGGGAGGCCCGCAGTGCTTGAACGATCTTCTCGTTCGAGGTGGTCATCATCTGCTCCGTACTCAGGCCGTTTCAGAAATCGCGTTCGCCAAGGGCAAGTTCGACGAGGTTGTCGATGTCCATCGTCTCGATGGACTCCGCCGGGTCCGGGTCACCGGACGCCGGCAGCCGGTCGCCGGGCTCCGCCAGCCGCAGCAGGGCTTCCAGCAGCCCCGCCTCCCTGAGGCGGGTCAGCGGGATGGCGGCCAGGGCCTGCCGCACCTGCGCGTCCTGCTCGCCACCGGCCATGACACCACCGGCGACCGCAGCGGTCTCCGGGAGGAGCTCGGACCGCAGGTGGTCGGTGAGCGCGCCGGGTGTGGGGTAGTCGAAGACCATCGTCGTCGGCAGCCGCAGCCCGGTCGCCGTGGCGATGCGGTTGCGCAGCTCGACCGCGGTGAGCGAGTCGAATCCGAGCTCCCGGAACGCCCGGTCGGGCTCGATCGCGTCGGCCCCGACGTAGCCAAGCACGGCCGCGGCCTCCGCCTGGACGACGTCGAGCAGGGCCTCGTGCTGGTCGGACCGGGGCAGGCCCGCGAGGCGCCGGGTCAGCTCCGACGCCCCGGTGTCCGAGGCGTCATCACCGCTGCGGGCCTCCGCCAGCACCGCCCGGACCTCGGGCAGGTCGCCGAGCAGCGGGCTCACGCGGCCGATGGTGAACGACGGCGCGAACCGGGACCAGTCGACGTCCGCCACCACCACCGCGGTCTCGTCCCGGTCCAAGGCGTCCTGGAGCGCGGAGACGGCCAGCTCGGGCGCCAACTGCGGCAGGCCACGGCGGCGCAGGTGTTCCGCCGCACCCTCCTCTGCCGCCATGCCGCCCTCGCCCCACGGGCCCCAGGCCACCGCGGTCGCGGCCAGGCCCCGGGCCCGACGCTGCTGCGCCAGGGAGTCCAGGAAGGCGTTGCCCGCCGAGTAGGCGGCCTGGCTACCACTGCCCCACACCCCGGAGACCGAGGAGAAGAGCACGAAGGCGTCCAACTCCCGTGCGCCGAGCAGCTCGTCGAGGTGCACGGCGCCCGCCACCTTGGCCGCCACCACGGTGGCCAACTCGGCCAGGCCCGTCTCCATGACGGTGGTGAACTGCGGCAGGCCGGCGGCGTGCACGACCGCTGTCAGCGGACGGTCCACCGAAAGGGAGTCCAACAGCCCTGCCAGCGCGTCGCGGTCGGCCACATCACACGCGGCGATGGTGACCTCGGCACCCAACGCCCGCAGCTCGTCGCGGAGTTCGTCCGCTCCATCGGCCGCCGCGCCGCGCCGGCTGGTCAACACCAGGTGCTCGGCGCCGTTGCGCGCCAACCAGCGTGCCGCGTGGCCGCCGAGCGAGCCGGTGCCACCGGTGATCAGCACCGTGCCGCGCGGCCGCCACTCCCGCTCGGGGGTGGTCCGCGAGGCCCGGACCAGTCGGCGCACGAACACGCCCGAGCCGCGCACCGCCAGCTGGTCCTCGTCACCAGCGCCGCCGAGCACATCGATCAGACGGCCCAGGGCGCGCTCGTCCAGCGTCGCGGGCAGGTCCACCAACCCACCCCACCGCTGGGGCTGTTCGAGCGCGACCGCGCGGCCCAGACCCCACACGAGCCCCTGCAACGGGTGCTCGACGGGGTTGGAACGGCCGACCGAGGCGCCGGCCCGGGTGGCGCACCACAGCGGTGCGTCCAGCTCGATGTCCCCCAGCGCCTGTACCAGGGTCACGGTCGAGGTCAGGCCGACGGGCAGCGCCTGGTGGATCGGATGCGCGCGCTCGTCCAGAGCCAGCAGGGAGAGCACCCCGACCGTCGGGGTGTCCTGCGGCAGGGTCTCGCGCAGCAGCTTGGCGAGCGCCTCGCGATCGGTTCCGGCGTCGGTGACGGTGAGCGTCGACGGGTCGGCGCCCCGCTCCCGCAGAGCGCGCGCGCAGGCCTCCGCGACCTCGTCGTCCGCTGTGACGACCAGCCAGCTCCCGGACAGGGGGCCGGACGGGAGGTCGGTCCACGGCTTCCAGGTGGCCTGGTAGCGCCAGCTGTCCACGGTCTTCCTCGTCCTGGTCTCGCGGCGCCAGGCCGAGAGCGCGGCGAACACCGAGCCGAGCGGGGCCTCGGCGCTGACGCCGAGGCGCTCGGCCAGCGCCCGCGGCTCCCCGTGCTCCACGGTGTCCCAGAACTCGGCCTCCGCCGCGTCGACCGGCAACGCCGCACCGGCCCGCGTCCTCGTACCCTCCAGCCAGTACCGCTGGTGCTGGAAGGCGTAGGTGGGCAGGTCGACGCGCCGGGCGCCGCCGCCCGCGAACACCGCGTCCCACGCCGGCGAGATGCCGTGCACGTGCAGTTGGGCGAGAGCGGTGGTGAGGGCCAGCTCCTCCCCGCGGTCGGCGCGCAGGGCGGGCACGATCACCGTGGCGCCGCCGTCCGCCAGGGTTTCCTGGGCCATCGCGGCGAGCGTGCCGCCGGGGCCGATCTCCAGGAACGCCGTCACGCCCTCGGCCGCGAGGGTCCGCACGGCGTCGGCGAACCGGACCGCGTGGCGGACGTGACACACCCAGTACTCCGGGTCGCCCAACTCGCCCTCGGCGACAAGCCGTCCGGTCAACGTGGAAACGATCGGCAGCGTCGGGACACCGAAGGTGACACGCTCGGCCACCGCGCGGAACTCCGCCAGCATCGGCTCCATCAACGGTGAGTGGAACGCGTGCGACACCGCCAACCGCTTCGTCCTGCGACCCTCGGCCGCCAACAGCGCCACGACCTCGGCCACCGCGTCCTCGGCACCCGAAAGCACCACCGACGACGGCCCGTTGACCGCGGCAACCCCCACCCGGTCCGCACGCCCGGCCAGCAGCGGCAACACCTCGCCCTCCGAGGCCCGCACCGCCACCATCACCCCACCCGACGGCAACGCCTGCATCAACCGCCCACGAGCAGCAACGAGTTCGGCAGCATCCGCCAGCGAGAACACCCCCGCCACATGCGCGGCGGCCAACTCACCGATCGAGTGCCCGGCCAGGACGTCCGCCCGCACACCCCACGACTCGACGAGACGGAACAGCGCCACCTCGACCGCGAACAGCGCCGGCTGCGTGAACTCCGTCCGGTTCAGCAGCCCGGCATCCGCACCGAACACCACCTCACGCAACGGCCGTTCGAGATGAACGTCCAGATGCGCGCAGACCTCGTCGAAGGCGTCCGCGAACACCGGGAACGACGCGTACAACTCACGCCCCATCCCCAACCGCTGACTCCCCTGCCCCGAGAAGAGCAGCACCAGTCGACCTCCGGAAGGAGCGGCGACCCCTCGTACCAGGCCGGCCGCCGCCTCACCCCGGCCCAGCGCGCCGAGCCCCGCGACCAGGTCGGCGCTGCCGCGCCCCACGACGACGGCCCGGTGGTCCATGGCCGTACGGGAGACGGCCAGGGAGAGGGCGAGGTCGGCCGGGGAGGCCGAGGAGTGGCCCTCGACGGCGGCCAGCAACCGGTGCGCCTGCTCGCGCAGGGCCGGCTCGTCCTTGGCGGAGAGCACCCAGGGCAGGTGGCGCTGCGGGTCCCCGTCGGCCGGGGTCACCGTGACGGCATCCTCCTGCGGGGCCTGCTCGATGATGGTGTGCGCGTTGGTGCCGCTGACGCCGAAGGAGGACACGGCGGCGCGGCGCGGGCGGTCGCCCGCCGGCCAGGCCACCGGCTCGGTCAGCAACCGCACCGCGCCGGCCGACCAGTCGACGTGCGGGGACGGCTCATCCACGTGCAGCGTCCTGGGCAGCGCGCCGTGTCGGATCGCCAGCACCGTCTTGATCACGCTGGCGACGCCCGAGGCGGCCTGGGTGTGGCCGATGTTCGACTTGATCGAGCCGAGCCAGAGCGGCCGGTCCTCGGGGCGGTCCTGCCCGTAGGTAGCCAGCAGCGCCTGCGCCTCGATCGGGTCACCCAGCGCGGTGCCGGTCCCGTGCGCCTCCACCGCGTCGATCTCGGCGGCGGAGAGGTGGGCGTTGGCCAGCGCCTGCTGGATCACCCGCTGTTGGGCTGGTCCGTTCGGCGCCGTCAGACCGTTCGACGCACCGTCCTGGTTCACCGCCGAACCCCGCACCACCGCCAGCACCGGGTGCCCGTTGCGCTGCGCGTCCGAGAGCCGCTCCACCAGCAGCATGCCGACGCCCTCGCCCCAGCCGGTGCCGTCCGCCGCGGCGGCGAAGGGCTTGCAGCGGCCGTCGGCGGCCAAGCCGCGCTGGCGACTGAACTCGACGAAGGCGTTCGGGCTGGCCATCACGGCCGCGCCGCCGACCAGGGCCAGCGAGCACTCGCCCTGCCGCAGCGCCTGGGTCGCCAGGTGCAGGGCGACCAGCGACGACGAGCAGGCCGTGTCCACGGTCACCGCCGGGCCCTCCAGCCCGAGCGCGTAGGCGATCCGACCCGACATGACGGAGGAGGAGCTGCCGGTGAGCAGGTGCCCCTCCACGCCCTCCGGCAGCTCACGCAGCCCGGCGCCGTAGCCCTGGTAGCTGGAGCCGACGAAGACGCCGGTCAGGCTGCCGCGCACCGAGGCGGGGTCGAGCCGGGCCCGTTCCAGGGTCTCCCAGGCCACCTCCAGCAGGATGCGCTGCTGCGGGTCCATGGCGAGCGCCTCGCGCGGCGAGATGCCGAAGAACCGTGGGTCGAAGGAGCCCGCGTCGTGCAGGAAGCCGCCCTCGTTGACGTAGCTGGTGCCCGACTTCTCCGGGTCCGGGTCGAACAGGGCTTCGGTGTCCCAGCCGCGGTCGGTCGGGAACTGGGACACCGCGTCCACCTCGTCCACGAGCAGCCGCCACAGCTCCTCGGGCGACCGCACACCGCCGGGGAAGCGGCAGCCCATCGCGACGATCGCGATCGGCTCGTCGGCCCCGGCCGCCGCCGTCGCCGCCACGGGGGCGCTGGCGCCCCGCTGTCCGGAGACCTCGGCGGCCAGGAAAGCGGCGAGGTCCGCCGCGTTGGGATGGTCGAAGACCAGAGTGGTCGGCAGCCGCAGCCCCGTACCGACGTTCAGCCGGTTGCGCAGCTCGACGCCGGTGAGCGAGTCGAAGCCCAGGTCCTTGAACGCCCGGTCGGGCGTGACCGCTTCGGGACCCGGGTAGCCGAGTGCCTTGGCCACCTCGGTCCGGACCAGATCGAGCAGGACGCGGTCGCGCTCCGCGGTCGGCAGCGCGGCCAACTGCTCGCCGAAGGAGGAGAGTCCGGCCCCGGGCTGCGCCTGCGCGCCCCCGGCGGCGGACAGCGCCCGCCGCACCTCGGGCAGATCACCGAGGAGCGCGCTGGGGCGGGTGACAGTGAAGGCGGGAGCGAAGCGCTCCCAGCTCACGTCGGCCACCACGACCGCCGTCTCGTCCTGGTCCAGGGCCTGCTGGAGGGCGGCGATCGCCGCCTGCGGCGCCATGGCGGGCAGGCCACGGCGGCGCAGGTGCGCCTGTGCCTCCTCGCCGCCCACCATGCCGCCCTCGGCCCACGGGCCCCAGGCCACCGCGGTCGCGGCCAGGCCCCGGGCCCGACGCCGCTGCGCCAGGGAGTCCAGGAACGCGTTGGCTGCGGCGTAGCCGGCCTGACTGCCGCTGCCCCAGACGCCGGCGACGGACGAGAAGAGGACGAACGCGTCCAGCGGACGGTCCCCCAGGAGCTCGTCCAGGTGCGTCGCGCCGGCCACCTTGGCGGACATCACCTCGGCGAGGTCCGCCAGGGTCGTCTGCGTCATGGGCGCGAACTGGGGCATCCCCGCGGCGTGCACGACGGCGGCCGGCTGGTCCTCCGCCGGCAGTTCCGCGAGCAGTCGGGCCACCGCGTCCCGGTCCGACACGTCGCAGGCCGCGATGGTCACGCGGACGCCCAACGCCTCGATCTCGGCGGCGATCTCGGCGGCCCCGGCGGCGAACCGGCCGCGTCGGCCGGTCAGTACCAGGTGCTCCGCGCCGTTGCGCGCGAGGTGCCGGGCCACCCGGGTACCCAGCGCGCCGAGGCCGCCGGTGATGAGCACCGTGCCCCGGGGCCGCCAGGCACGGCCCGCGACGGACGCGCCGACGGACGCGCGGGCGAGCCGGCGGACGAAGGTGCCGGAGGAGCGGACCGCGATCTGGTCCTCGCCGCTCGCACCGGCCAGCACCGCGGCCAGCCGGCGGGCCGAGCGCTCGTCCAGCGCGTCCGGGAGGTCGACCAGACCGCCCCAGCGCCGCGGGTACTCCAACGCGACCGAGCGGCCCAGGCCCCAGATCGTGCCCTGGGACGGGCTCTCCGCGCCGTCCGACCGGCCGACCGCGACCGCGCCGCGCGTGGCGCACCACAGCGGCGCGTCCACTCCGGCGTCGCCCAGGGCCTGGACCAGCAGGGTGGTCAGCGCCAGCCCCACGGGCAGCGCCGCGTACTCCGGGTGTCGGTCCTCGCCGAGGGCCAGCAGCGACAGCACACCGGCGGGCGGCGCCTCGGCGTCGACCGCCTCGACCAGGCGCCGGGCCAGCGCCGGACGGTCGTCGTCGGCCCGAGCAGCCACCTCGACGACGTCGGCGCCGTGCGCGCCCAGAGCCGCCCGCACCGCCGTCGCGATCGGGTGGTCCTCCTGGCCGGCCGGAACCACGAGCAGCCAGCTGCCGGCCAGCTCGGCCTCGCCGCGTGCGGCCAGCGGCTTCCACAGGACCCGGTAGCGCCAGCCGTCCACGACCGAGTGTTCGCGCCGCCGGCGACGCCAGGTGGAGAGCGCCGGGAGCACCGAGCTGAGCGGGGCCTCCCCGTCCACCTCCAACTGCTCGGACAGTGAGGCCAGATCCGCACGCTCGACGAACTCCCAGAAGCCCGCCTCCGCCGGGTCCCCGGCGACGCTCTCGCCTGCCTCCGGCGCGGACGCCTTCAGCCAGTACGACTCGCGCTGGAAGGCGTAGGTGGGCAGGTCGACGCGCCGGGCGCCGCGACCGGCGAAGACCGCCTCCCAGTCGAGGGCGACACCGTGCGCGTGCAGCTGGGCCAGGGCGGCGGTGAACGCCAACTCCTCGGCCCGGTCGGCGCGCAGGACCGGGACCGCGACGGCATCCGAGTCGGCCAGGGTCTCCTGGGCCATCGCCGTCAACACTCCGCCGGGTCCGACCTCCAGGAACGCCGTCACGCCCTCGGCCGCCAGCGCCCGGACCGCGTCGGCGAACCGGACCGCGTGGCGGACGTGACGCACCCAGTACTCCGGGTCACCCAACTCGCCCTCGGCGACAAGCCGTCCGGTCAACGTGGAAACGATCGGCAGCGTCGGGACACCGAAGGTGACACCCTCGGCCACCGCGCGGAACTCCGCCAGCATCGGCTCCATCAACGGTGAGTGGAACGCGTGCGACACCGCCAACCGCTTCGTACGACGACCCTCGGCCGCCAACAGCGCCACGACCTCGACCACCGCGTCCTCGGCACCCGAAAGCACCACCGACGACGGCCCGTTGACCGCGGCAACCCCCACCCGATCCGCACGCCCGGCCAGCAGCGGCAACACCTCGCCCTCCGAGGCCCGCACCGCCACCATCACCCCACCCGACGGCAACACCTGCATCAACCGCCCACGAGCAGCAACGAGTTCGGCAGCATCCGCCAGCGAGAACACCCCCGCCACATGCGCGGCGGCCAACTCACCGATCGAGTGCCCGGCCAGGACGTCCGCCCGCACACCCCACGACTCGACGAGACGGAACAGCGCCACCTCGACCGCGAACAACGCCGGCTGCGCGAACTCCGTCCGGTTCAGCAGCCCGGCATCCGCACCGAACACCACCTCACGCAACGGCCGTTCGAGATGAACGTCCAGATGCGCGCAGACCTCGTCGAAGGCAGCCGCGAACACCGGGAACGACGCGTACAACTCACGCCCCATCCCCAACCGCTGACTCCCCTGCCCCGAGAACAGGAACGCGAGCCTGGCGTCCGCGACCGCGACACCCTCCACCGTGCTGTTCAGCGCCTCACCACGGGCCAACGCGCCCAGCCCGGCGAGCAGTTCGTCCCGGTCCGTGCCGATGACGGCAGCGCGGTGATGCAGCGCGGCGCGGGAGGTCGCCAGCGAGTAGGCCACGTCGGCCACCACCAGATCGTCACGGTCCTGCGCGTACGAGAGAAGCCGCGCGGCCTGGTCCCGCAGGGCTCGCGGGTCCTTCGCGGAGAGCATCCACGGCACGACAGCGGGCGCCGACGCGGTCGGCTGCGGCACGTCCGTCGGCTCGTGCGTCGGCTCGTGCATCGGCTCATCCGTCGCCTGTGCGGGAGCCTGTTCGATGATGACGTGCGCGTTGGTGCCGCTCACGCCGAAGGACGACACGCCGGCCCGGCGCGCATGCGCCTCGTCCGGCCAGGCCACCGGCTCGGTCAGCAACCGCACCGCGCCCGCGGACCAGTCCACGTGCGGGGACGGCTCGTCCACGTGCAGGGTCCGCGGCAGAACCCCGTGGCGCATCGCCATCACCATCTTGATGACGCCCGCCACGCCCGCCGCGGCCTGGGTGTGCCCGATGTTGGACTTGACCGTCCCGAGCCACAGCGGGCTGCCCTCGGAGCGCCCCTGCCCATAGGCGTTGAGCAGGGCCTGCGCCTCGATCGGGTCGCCGAGCGTGGTGCCCGTGCCATGGGCTTCCACCACGTCGACGTCCGCCGCGGACAGCCCCGCGCTCGCCAGGGCCTGCCGGATCACCCGCTGCTGCGCGGGTCCGTTCGGCGCCGTCAGACCGTTGGAGGCGCCGTCCTGGTTCACGGCCGAGCCGCGCACCACCGCGAGCACCGGGTGCCCGTTGCGGCGGGCGTCCGACAACCGCTCGACGAGCAGCATGCCGACGCCCTCCGAGAGGCCGGTGCCGTCGGCCGAGGCCGCGAAGGCCCGGCAGCGCCCGTCCTCGGAGAGGCCGCGCTGGCGGCTGAAGGCGATGAGCGCCCCGGGAGTGGACATCACGGTGACACCGCCGGCCAGCGCCAGCGAGCACTCGCCCGAGCGCAGCGCCTGCGCCGCCAGGTGCAGCGCGACCAGCGAGGAGGAGCACGCGGTGTCCACCGTCACCGCCGGCCCCTCCAGGCCGAAGGTGTAGGCGAGGCGGCCGGAGACGACCGCCGCGGAGTTTCCGGTGAGCAGGTGTCCTTCCAGGCCCTCGGCGTCCTGCCGGCGCAGGCCGGCGGCGTAGTCCTGGCCGTTCGTACCGGTGAAGACGCCGGTCCGACTGCCGCGCAGGGCGGCCGGGTCGATGCCGGCCCGCTCGAACGCCTCCCAGGAGGTCTCGAGCAGCAGCCGCTGCTGCGGGTCCATGGTGAGCGCCTCACGCGGCGAGATCCCGAAGAACTCCGGGTCGAACTCGTCCGCGTCGTGCAGGAATCCGCCCTCGCGGGTGTAGCAGCGGCCCGGCGCGTCGGGGTCGGCGTCGTAGAGCCGCTCGAGGTCCCAGCCGCGGTTCGTCGGGAGGCCGGTGATCGCGTCGGCGCCGTCGGCCACCAGGCTCCACAGCTCCTCGGGCGAGCGCACCTCGCCCGGGAAACGGCAGCTCATCGCGACGATCGCGATCGGCTCGGCGTGGTCGGCCGGGTGGCCGGCGTGCGCCGGGGCGGCGGTGACCAGGGTCTCCTGCCCGCCGCCGGCGACCTCCTCCAGCAGGTAGCCGGCCAGGGCCGCGGGGGTCGGGTGGTCGAAGACGGCGGTGGCCGGCAACCGGACACCGGTCGCGGCGCCGAGGCGGTTGCGCAGTTCCATCGCCGCGAGGGAGTCGAAGCCCAGCTCGCGGAAGGCCCGCCCGGGGTCGATGAGCTCGGCGGCGGTGTGGCCCAGCACGGCCGCCGCCTGGGTGCGGACCAGCTTGACCAGCGCCTGCCGGCGGTCGACCGACGAGAGCGCGGCCAACCGCCGCAGCTCGGCGGAGACTTCACCGGCCGCCGCCTCCGCGGCGCGCCGCACCGGCGTCCTGATCAGGCCACGCAGCAGGGCGGGCACGGTGCCGCCGGCTGCCTGGGCGCGCATCGCCGCGAGGTCCAGCCGGACGGGCGCGAGGGCCGCGTCGTCCAGGACGCGGGCGACGTCGAGGAGCCGGAGCCCCTCCTCGGCCGAGAGCGGCACCAGGCCGGCGCGGGCCATCCGCTGGAGGTCGCCGGCCTCCAACCGGGTCTGCGCGCCGCGCTCCTCCCACACGCCCCAGGCCAGCGAGGAGGCCACGAGCCCCTGGGCCACGCGGTGGCAGGCCAGGGCGTCCAGGAACGCGTTCCCCGCCGCGTAGGCGCCCTGCCCGGCGCCACCGAGCGTGCCGGCGAAGGAGGAGAACAGGACGAACGCGGCCAGGTCCAGGTGCCGGGTCAGTTCGTGCAGGTTGAGCGCCGCGTCGACCTTGGGGCGCAGCACCCGGTCGAGCTCGTCGGCGGTCAGCGAGTCGACCAGGCCACCGGCGACCACGGCGGCCGCGTGGATGACGGCGGTCAGCGGCCGGTCCTCGGGGATGCCCGCCAGCAGTTCGGCCAACGCGCCGCGGTCGGCCGCGTCGCAGGCGGCGACGGTGACGGACGCGCCGAGGGCCGACAGCTCCTCGCGCAGTTCGGCGGCGCCCCCGGCGGCGAGCCCACGGCGGCTGGTCAGTACGAGGTGCCGGATGCCGTGCGCGGTGATGAGGTGTTCGGCGACCAGCTTGCCCAAGGCGCCGGTGCCGCCCGTGATCAGGGCGGTGCCGTTCGGGTCGAGCGCGGAGCCGTCGAGCGGGGCGGCGACGTCCCCGGCGGTGTCCGGCGCGGCCCGCAGCGGCACGCGCGCCAGCCGCGCGACGGACACCGCCCCGGCACGCAGGGCCAGTTGTGGCTCGCCGGTGGCGATGGCGGCGGACAGCAGACGGTAGGAGTCGGGGTGGTCGTCGATGTCCGCCAGGACCAGCCGGTCGGCGTTCTCGGACTGCGCGGAGCGGACCAGGCCCCAGACCGGCGCGTGGTCCAGGCCCGGAGCGTCCGCCCCGGGCCGGGTGGCCACCGCGCCGCTGGTGAGCAGCACCAGTCGGGACGGGGCGAACCTCTCCTCGGCGAGCCAGGCGCGCACCAGCGCGAGGCTGTCGCGCGCGGTGGTCCGGACGGACTGTGCGCCGGTCTCGCCGGCGAGGCCGGCGGGGACGCCGGGGACGCCGGGGACGCCGGGGACGCCGGGGAGTACGGCCACCACCACCTCGGGCAGCGGCGCACCCGTCGAGACGGCCTCGGCCAGCGCGGCCAGGTCGGGGTAACAGGCCGCCCGCTGGGCGCCGGCGCGCAGCGCGCGCACGGCCGCCGAGGCGTCGTCACCGAGCACGGCCCACGGCCCGCTCGGCGCGGCGGCCACCACGGGCAGCGCCGTCCAGTCCACCCGGTAGAGCGCGTCGTGGTGACCGCCGCGGGCGAAGCGGAGCTGCTCCTCGCTCACCGTGCGGAAGGAGAGCCTGCACACGGTGGCCACCACCCGACCCGTGCCGTCCGCGGCGGTCACCGACACGGCGTCGGCGCCGGTGGGAGCCAGGCGCACGCGCAGCTCCGCGGCGCCGGTGGCGTGCAGGCGCACGCCCTCCCAGGAGAACGCCAGCCGGCCGGTGCCCATGTCGCCGAGCGGCCCGAAGCCCACGGCGTGCAGCGCCGCGTCCAGCAACGCCGGGTGCAGGCCGAACCTGCCCGCCTCCGGCCGCACCTCGGCGGGCAGCGCCACCGTGGCGAAGACCTCCTCGCCGCGCCGCCAGGCGGCCCGCAGCCCCTGGAAGACCGGGCCGTAGTCGAAGGACCGCTCGGCGAGCCGGGTGTAGAAGTCGGTGAGGTCGATCGCGGTCGCGTCGGCGGGCGGCCAGGCGGTGAGGTCCTCATCGGGCGCGGCGGAGCTCACGCTCAGCACGCCGGTGCCGTGACAGGCCCAGTTCTCGTCCGCGGCCGCGTCCTCGGGCCGCGAGTACAGGCCGAAGGAGCGCCGGCCGCTCCCGTCCGGGTGGCCGACCGTGACCTGCACCACCACGCCGCCGTGGTCGGGGAAGAACAGCGGTGCCTGGAGGGTCAGTTCCTCAAGCAGGCCGCAGCCCACCTGGTCGCCGGCCCGGATCGCGAGCTCGACGAACGCCGTGCCCGGGAGCAGCACCGTGCCCAGCACGACGTGGTCGGCGAGCCACGGCTGGGTCTGCGCGGACAGCCGGCCGGTGAGCAACAGGCCGTCCGAGTCGGCCAGGGTGACGACGGCGCCCAGCAACGGGTGGTCGGCCGAGCCCAGCCCGAGGCCGGCGGCGTCGCCGCTGGTGTGCGGGGCGTCCAGCCAGAACCGCTGGTGCCGGAAGGCGTAGGTCGGCAGCGGGACCGTACGGGCGCCCGTGCCGGCGAAGACCGCCGGCCAGTCGACGCCGACGCCGTGCGCGTGGGCCTCGACGACCGAGCGCAGCACGCGGGCCGGGCCGCCCTCGCCCCGGCGCAGGGTGCCCAGGGCCACGGCGTCGCTGTCCAGGGCGTCGATGGTCTCCTGCATGCCGATCGTCAGGACCGGGTGGGCGCTGACCTCGATCAGCGCACCGTGACCGTGCTCCACCAGCGAGCGGGTGGCCTGTTCGAACCGCACGGTCTGGCGCAGGCTGCGGTACCAGTACTCGGCGTCCAGCCCGGCGGTGTCCAGCACCTGGCCGGTCACGGTGGAGTAGAACGGCACGTCGCAGGAGCGCGGCGCGATGTCCGCCAGGTCGGCCAGCACCCGCTCGCGCACCGACTCGACCTGCGCCGAGTGCGAGGCGTAGTCGACGGCGATCATCCGGGCCCGGACGTCGTCGGCCAGCAGGCTCTCGCGCAGCTCGGCCAGCGCCTGCGGGTCGCCGGAGAGCACGATCGACGACGGGCTGTTGACCGCGGCCACCGAGAGCCGCTCGCCCCACGGCTCCAGACGCGGGGTCAGGCGCTCCAGCGGCAGGCCGACCGACATCATGCCGCCCCGGCCGGCCAGCGCGACCAGCGCCTGGCTGCGCAGCGCCACCACCTTCGCGGCGTCCTCGAGGGAGAGCGCGCCCACCACGCAGGCGGCCGCGATCTCACCCTGGCTGTGCCCGGCCACCGCCTCCGGGCGCACCCCGAACGAACCCCACAGCTCGGCCAGGGACACCATCACCGCGAACAGCACCGGTTGCACGACATCCACCCGGTCCAGCCCGGGGGCGCCGTCCCGGCCGCGCAGCACGGCCGTCAGCGACCAGTCCACGTGCGGCGCGAGGGCGTCCTCGCACTGGCGGATCCGCTCGCGGAACACCGCGGAACCGTCGAGCAGTTCCACGGCCATGCCGGCCCACTGCGAGCCCTGGCCCGGGAAGACCAGGGCGACCTGGCGGACGTCCTCGGCGACGCCGCGCACCAGGGTCGGCTCGGGCTCGCCGACGGCCAGCGCGGCCAAGGCCTCGTCAAGACCGGCCCGGTCCTCGGCGAGCAGCACGGCTCGGTGCTCGAACGCCGAGCGGGAGGTGGCCAGGGAGAAGGCGACGTCGGTGGCGTCGAGTGCCGGGTCGGCGGCGAGGTGCGAGCGCAGACGCTCGGCCTGGGCCACCAGGGCGTCCTGGTCCTTGCCGGACAGGGCCCAGGGGATCAGCGGCAGCGCGACCGCCGGCCCGGCCTGCCCGGTGCCTCCGGCGTTCGCGTCCGCCTCCGGCTCCGGCTCCGGCTGCTCGATGACGACGTGCGCGTTGGTGCCGCTGACGCCGAAGGCCGACACGCCGGCGCGCCGGGGCGCGCCCGTCTCGGGCCAGGCGGTCGCCTCGGTCACCAGCGACACCGCGCCGGCCGACCAGTCCACGTGCGGCGAGGGGGCCGTCACGTGCAGCGTCGGTGGCAGCACCCCGTGCCGGATCGCCTGCACCATCTTGATCACACCGGCGACCCCGGCCGCGGCCTGGGTGTGGCCGATGTTCGACTTGATCGACCCGAGCCGGAGCGGCCGGTCCTCGGGGCGGTCCTGCCCGTAGGTAGCCAGCAGCGCCTGCGCCTCGATCGGGTCGCCCAGCGCGGTGCCGGTCCCGTGCGCCTCCACCGCGTCCACCTCGGCGGGCGAGAGCCGGGCGTTGGCCAGCGCCTGCTGGATGACGCGCTGCTGAGCCGGCCCGTTCGGCGCCGTCAGACCGTTCGACGCACCGTCCTGGTTCACCGCCGACCCCCGCACCACCGCCAGCACCGGGTGCCCGTTGCGGCGGGCGTCGGAGAGCCGCTCCACCAGCAGCACGCCGACGCCCTCGCCCCAGCCCGTGCCGTCCGCGGTGGCGGAGAACGCCCGGCACCGGCCGTCGGGCGACAGACCCCGCTGGCGGCTGAACTCGGTGAACGTCGTCGGGCCCGCCATCACGGTGACGCCGCCGGCCAGCGCCAGCGAGCACTCACCCTGGCGCAGTGCCTGGACGGCGAGGTGCAGTGCGACCAACGAGGACGAGCACGCGGTGTCGATCGTCACCGCCGGACCCTCCAGGCCCAGCGTGTAGGCGATCCGGCCGGAGACGACGCTGCCGGAGTTGCCGGTGCTCACGTAGCCCTCGATGCCCTCGGGCATCTGCGGCAGCCGGGAGACGTAGTCGTGGTACATGACGCCGGCGAAGACACCGGTGTCGCTGCCGCGCAACGAGCGCGGGTCGATCGCGGCCCGCTCCACCGCCTCCCAGGAGGCCTCCAGCAGGAGCCGCTGCTGCGGGTCCATGGCCAGCGCCTCACGCGGGCCGATGCCGAAGAAGGCCGGGTCGAACTCGCCCGCGTCGTGGAGGAATCCGCCCTCGCGGGTGTAGGTCGTGCCGGGGTTCTCGGGGTCCGGGTGGTACAGCGCCTCCAGGTCCCAGCCGCGGTCGGTCGGGAACTCGGAGATCGCGTCGCCGCCGTCCGCGACCAGGTTCCACAGGTCCTCCGGCGACCGCACCCCGCCGGGGTAGCGGCAGCTCATCGCCACGATCGCGATCGGCTCGTGGTTCCTGCCCTCCACCTCCCGCAGCCGCTGGCGCGCATGGCGCAGGTCGACAGTGGCACGCTTGAGGTAGTCCCGGAGCTTGTTCTCGTCAGTCATCTGCATTCTGTTCCTCAACGCCAAGGGGGTTCGTGCCTGTCGATCAGGTGCCGAGCTCGTTGTCCAGCAGCTCGAAGAGTTCTTCGTCGGTGGCCGACTCGACCGAGGTGCCCGGGTCGGTGGCGCGGTGTTGGTCCTCCGCCTCGTTCCACTTCGACAGCAGGACCTCCAGGCGCATGGTGACCGTGCTGCGCATGCCCCGGTCCTGCGGGGAGGCGGCCAGCGCGGCTTCGAGCCGGTCGATCTCCGCGAGCGGGGACGGCGGCGCCGCCTCCCCCCCGGCCGGCATCGAGGCGCCGAGGTGGTCGGCGAGGGCCGCCGGCGTCGGGTAGTCGAACAGCAGGCTGGCCGGCAGACGCAGCCCGGTGACGGCGCCCAGGCGGTTGCGCAGTTCGACGGCCGTGAGCGAGTCGAAGCCGAGCTCGCGGAAGGCCTGCGTGCCACCGACCGCCTCGGCCGAGGCGTGGCCCAGGACCGCGGCGACCTCGCCGCGAACGGTGGTCAGCAGGACCCGCCGGCGCTTCTCCGGCGACGCTCCGGCCAGTTGCTCCGCCAGCGGGGTGGCGGTCGCCCGGGCCGGCTGCCGGGCCGGGGCCCGCACCAGACCGCGCAGGAGGGCAGGCAGGGGCTGGGTCTCCGCACGGGCCCGCAGGGCCGCGAGGTTCAGCCGGACCGGGACGAGCACGCCCGGGGCACCGGTGGTGGCCTCCGCGCTCGGCGCGGCTGCCGCGCAGGCCGCGTCGAAGAGGGCCAGTCCCTCCTCCACCGACAACGGGGTCACCCCGCCCCGGGCCATCCGCCCGAGCACCTCGCCGTCCAACTCGCCCAGCATGCCCTCGGCACTGGCCCACGGCCCCCAGGCGAGCGAGGCGCCCGCCAGGCCCTGGAGGCGGCGCCGCTCCGCCAGCGCGTCCAAGTAGGCGTTGGCGGCGGCGTAGTTGGCCTGCCCGGCGGTGCCGAGGGTGCCGGCCAGCGAGGAGAACAGGACGAACGCCGCGAGGTCGAAGCGCTGGGTCAGCTCGTGCAGTTGGAAGGCCGCGTCCACCTTCGGGCGGAACACCCGGTCCAGGCGCTCCGGTGTCAACGAGTCGACCAGCGCGTCGTCCAGGACACCGGCGGCGTGCACCACGGCCGTCAACGGGTGCTCGGCCGGCACCGCGTCGAGCAGCGCGGCGAGCGCGTCGCGGTCGGCCGCGTCGCAGGCCGCCGTCGTCACTCGGGCGCCCAGCGCGGCCAGTTCGGCCTCGAACTCGCTCGCGCCGTCGGCGGCCGGCCCACGGCGGCTGGTCAGCAGCAGGTGCCGCACCCCGTGGACGGACACCAGGTGCCGCGCCACCAGCCGGCCCAGCGCGCCGGTCGCACCGGTCACCAGGACGGTGCCCGCCGGGTCCAGCCCCGGCACCGCCGGGGCGGCGGCCGCCGCGGCACGCGCCAGCCGTGGCACGAACACCCGACCGCCACGCAGCGCCAGCTGCGGTTCACCGGCGACCACGGCGGCCGGCAAGGCCGCTGCCAGGGCGCGCGCGGAGTCCTCGTGGTCGTCCAGGTCGACCAGGACGAACCGGCCCGGGTGCTCCGACTGGGCGGAGCGGAGCAGGCCCCAGACCGCGGCCTGCGCCGAATCCGGCTGCGCCGCACCCGCGCCGTCGACCACGCCGTCGACCGCGATGGCACCGCGTGTCACCACCACCAGCCGGGCGGGCTCGGTACCGGGGTGCACCAGCCACTCGCGCAGCAGGGCGAGGGCGTGCCCGGTCGCGGTACGGGCCGCTTCCGGCGTGCCCGCCGCTTCGGTGGACGGCCGGGGCGAGAACGCCAACACGGTGTCGGGGACGCCCGACACGGCGAGCAGGCCGGACAGGTCGGTGTGGATCTCCGGGGTGAGGCCGCCAGCGGTCAGGGCCTCAGCCGGCCCGGCGTCCGTGCCGCTCAGCAGCGCCCAGTGCCCAGGTACGGCATCGGCGGCGGTGTTGCCGAGCGGCAGGGGCGTCCAGGTGACCCGGTAGAGCGAGTCGGGCCGCGCACCGCGAGCAGCGGCCAACTGCTCGGCGGAGATGGGACGCAGGACGAGCGAGTCGACCGAGGCGACGGGGCGACCGGTGCCGTCCGCGAGCAGCAGGGACACCGCGTCCGCGCCGGCCGGGGCCAGGCGGACCCGCAGGGCGCCCGCGCCGAGCGCGTACCGGCGCACGCCGCTCCAGGAGAACGGAACCCGTGCCTGACCGGTGTCGGGCAGCAGCCCGCCCAGGCCGACCGCGTGCAGCGCCGCGTCCAGCAGGGCCGGATGCACGCCGAACCCACCGACGTCCGTGCCCTCCGGCAACGCGACCTCGGCGAACAGGGCGTCGCCCGCGCGCCAGGCGGCCCGCAGGCCCCGGAACACCCGGCCGTAGTCCAGACCGAGGCCGGCCATCCGCTGGTACAGCGCTTCGGCGTCTACCGCACTCGCCCCCGCTGGGGGCCACTCGGAAAGCTCGAACTCCGCGCCCGGGCCGGCCCCGAGCACACCCGCGGCATGGCTGGTCCACGGCTCGTCCGCCGCGTCGCCGCCCTCGCGGCGCGAGTAGATCGTCAGCGTGCGGCGGCCACTGCCGTCGGCGGGCGCCACGACGACCTGGAGCTGGACGCCGGCCTGCTCGGGCAGGACGAGCGGCGCCTGGATGGTCAGCTCCTCGACGCACTCGCAGCCCACCTCCTCGGCGGCCCGCAGCGCGAGGTCCACCAGGGCGGTTCCGGGTAGCAGTACCGTGCCCATCACCGCGTGATCGGCCAGCCAGGGGTGCGTGTTGAGAGCCAGGCGACCGGTGAGCAGGACGCCCTCGCCGCCGGCCAGCGTGACCGCGGCGCCCAGCAGGGAGTGGTCCGCCGCCGTCAGGCCCGCCGAGGCGACATCACCGGTCGGCCGGGTCGACTCCAGCCAGTAGCGGCGGCGCTGGAAGGGGTACGTGGGGAGCTCGACGCGCCGGGCGCCGGTGTCCGCGAAGACCACGTCCCAGTCGAGGGGAACGCCGTGTACGTGCAGCTGGGCCAGGGCGGCGGCGAAGCCCACGTCCTCCGGCCGGTCGGCGCGCAGGACCGGGACCGCGACGGCATCGAAGTCGGCCAGGGCCTCCTGGGCCATCGCGGTCAGACCACCGGGTCCGACCTCCAGGAACGCCGTCACCCCCTCGGCCGCGAGGGTCCGCACGGCGTCGGCGAACCGGACGCTCTCACGAACGTGACGCACCCAGTACTCCGGGTCGCCCAACTCACCCTCGGCGACAAGCCGTCCGGTCAACGTGGAAACGATCGGCAGCGTCGGAGCACCGAAGGTGACACCCTCGGCCACCGCGCGGAACTCCGCCAGCATCGGCTCCATCAACGGCGAATGGAACGCGTGCGACACCGCCAACCGCTTCGTACGACGACCCTCGGCCGCCAACAGCGCCACGACCTCGACCACCGCGTCCTCGGCACCCGAAAGCACCACCGACGACGGCCCGTTGACCGCGGCAACCCCCACCCGATCCGCACGCCCGGCCAGCAGCGGCAACACCTCGCCCTCCGAGGCCCGCACCGCCACCATCACCCCACCCGACGGCAACACCTGCATCAACCGCCCACGAGCAGCGACGAGTTGAGCAGCATCCGCCAGCGAGAACACCCCCGCCACATGCGCGGCGGCCAACTCACCGATCGAGTGCCCGGCCAGGACGTCCGCCCGCACACCCCACGACTCGACGAGACGGAACAGCGCCACCTCGACCGCGAACAACGCCGGCTGCGCGAACTCCGTCCGCTCCAACAGCCCGGCGTCCGCACCGAACACCACCTCACGCAACGACCGCCCAAGGTGAACGTCCACGGCAGCACACACCGCGTCGAAGGCGTTGGTGAAAACCGGGAACGACGCGTACAACTCACGCCCCATCCCCAACCGCTGACTCCCCTGCCCCGAGAACAGCAGGGCCACCCTGGCACCCGGCGCCGCGAGGCCGCGGACGACCGAGCCGGACGGCTCGCCGTTCGCCAGCGCGCGCAGGCCTTCCAGCGCCCCGGCCATGTCGGAAGCGACCACGGCCGCACGGTGCTCCAGCGCGGCCCTGGACGTGGCCAGCGAGTACGCGATGTCGGCCGCCACCAGGTCGTCACGCCCCTGCGCGTACGAGAGAAGCCGCGCGGCCTGGTCCCGCAGGGCCTCGGACCCCTTGGCTGACAGCACCCAGGGGGTCGCGATCCGGCTGGACCGCTCCGGGTCACGGCGAACGGGCGGCGCGGATGGCGCCTGCTCGACGATGACGTGCGCGTTGGTCCCGCTGAACCCGAACGAGGAGACGCCGGCCCGACGCGGATGCCCGTTCTCCGCCCACGCGACGGGCTCGGTCAGCAGCCGCACCGCGCCGGTGGACCAGTCGACGTGCGGGGACGGCTGCTCCGCGTGCAAGGTCCTGGGCAGCATGCCGTGTTGGAGTGCCTGCACCATCTTGATGATGCCGCCCACCCCCGCCGCGGCCTGGGTGTGCCCGATGTTCGACTTCAACGAGCCCAGCCAGAGCGGCCGGTCCTCGGGGCGGTCCTGCCCGTAGGTCGCCAGCAACGCCTGCGCCTCGATCGGGTCACCCAGCGTGGTACCGGTCCCGTGCGCCTCCACCGCGTCGACATCCGCCGGGGAGAGCCCCGCACTCGCCAACGCCTGCCGGATCACCCGCTGTTGGGACGGCCCGTTCGGCGCCGTCAGACCGTTCGACGCACCGTCCTGGTTCACCGCCGAACCCCGCACCACCGCCAGCACCGGGTGCCCGTTGCGCTCCGCGTCCGACAGCCGCTCCACCAACAGCATGCCCGCGCCCTCGGCCCACCCGGTCCCGTCCGCCGCGGCGCCGAACGCCTTGCAGCGACCGTCGGCCGCCAGCCCACGCTGCCGGCTGAACTCCACGAACGCCCCTGGCCCAGCCATCACGGTCACACCGCCGGCGAGGGCGAGCGTGCACTCGCCCTGTCGCAGTGCCTGCACCGCCAGGTGCAGCGCCACCAGCGAGGAGGAGCACGCGGTGTCCACCGTCACCGCCGGCCCCTCCAGGCCGAAGGAGTAGGACAGCCGGCCCGAGATGACACTCCCCGAGTTACCCGTGCCGAGAAAGCCCGCCACGTCCTCGGGGACCGTCTGCAGCGAGGAGGCGTAGTCGTGGTACATCACACCCGCGAACACCCCGGTCCGCGAACCCTTCACCGAGGTCGGATCGATCCCGGCTCGCTCGAACGCCTCCCACGAGGTCTCCAGCAGCAACCGCTGCTGCGGGTCCATCGCCAGCGCCTCACGCGGCGAGATCCCGAAGAACGCCGCGTCGAAGTCACCGGCGTCGTGCAGAAATCCACCCTCGCGGGTGTGACTGCTGCCCGCCTTGTCGGGGGTGTCGGCGGAGAGCAGATCGAGGTCCCAGCCACGGTCGACGGGGAACTCGGAGATGGCGTCCGTGCCGGAGGCGAGCAGCTGCCACAGCTCCTCCGGCGACCGCACCCCGCCGGGGTAGCGGCAGCTCATCGCCACGATCGCGATCGGCTCGTCGCTCCGGTCCGAGGCAATCACGGCAGCGGGAGCGGTGCGCGGTAGGTCGACCAGCTGATCACGCAGGTGGCCGGCCAGCGCCAGGGGTGTCGGGTAGTCGAACACCAGGCTGGCGGGCAGCCGCACGCCGGTGGCAGTGCCGAGCCGGTTGCGAAGCTCCACGGCGGTCAGCGAGTCGAATCCCAACTCCCGCAACGCCTGCGCTGGTTGGATCGAATCAGCACGGCCGTGACCCAGGATCGCGGCAGCGTGGGTACGGACCAGACCCACCAGCAGCTCGTGCTGCTGGGGCTCCGGGAGGCCGGCCAGCTGCTGCGCCAGCGCCGGCGACGCGCCGGGCCGCGCGACCGCCGTCGCGACAGCACGACGCGCCGACGCGGGCACCAGGTTCCGCAGCAGCGGCGGCAGCGCGCCGGAGCGGGCCGACTCCCGCAGGACCCGCGCATCCCACCGCGTCGGCACCAGCACCGGCTCGGCGGACCGGATGGCGGCGTCGAAGAGCGCCAGGCCGTCCGCGGACTCGAGCGCGGCCATCCCGGAACGGGAGATCCTACGCCGATCCGCCTCACTCAACCCGCCACTCAACTTGCTGCTTTCCGCCCACAGACCCCAAGCCATCGACACCGCCGGCAACCCCACCGCCCGACGCCGCTCCACGAGCGCGTCCAGGAAGGCATTCGCCGCCGCATAGTTGCCCTGCCCCGCACTACCCAACACACCAGCCGCCGAGGAGAACACCACAAACGCCGACAACCCCAAATCCCGCGTCAACTCATCCAAATACAACGCCGCATCAACCTTCGGACGGAACACCCGATCAACACGCTCCGGCGTCAACGACTCGACCACCGCGTCATCGATGACACCCGCCGCATGCACCACCCCCGTCAACGGACACTCGACCGGAACAGCCGCCAACAACGCCGCCAACGCATCACGATCCGCCACATCACAAGCAGCCGTCACAACCTCAGCCCCCAGAGCGGCAAGCTCAGCCTCGAACTCC
>NZ_JBVHLF010000031.1:74731-91079 GCF_055559155.1 Kitasatospora sp. NPDC024654 | reverse complement strand
AAGCGAATCTCGAATGCCTGACCGGCAGAGATGCCCCAATGTCACCCCATCGAGCGACGCCAAACCCGGCATTACGGCGCGAACCGCACTCTGAGCAGCAGTTCGGACGGCCGGCTGGAGTTCGTCCACCCGTTGGTCGCCACCTCGGTCTACCAGTCGATGCCGGCCGGAACCCGCACCGCCATGCACGGCGTCGCCGCCGTCCAGGTCGAGAACGCGGGCCTGGGTCTGCTGGCCGCCTCCCGGCACCTGCTCGAGACCTTCCCGGAGGGCGACGGCGAGATGGTGCGGAAGCTGCGGAAGGCGGCTGCCGAGCACCTGGCCATCGGCGCGCCCGAAGCGGCACAGCGCTGCCTGCGACGTGCGATGTGCGAGCCGCCGGACGAGGAGGACCGGGCCCAGGTGCTCTACGAGTTGGGCTGCTCGGCCCTGTTGACCAACCCGGCCACCACGGTGAACCAGCTGCGCCTCGCCCTGGACGAGGAGGACGGACTGAGCCCGGACCTCCGGGTGGACGCGACCTTCAGGCTCGCCCAGGCGCTGGCCCACAGCAACCAGTTGGGCGAGGCCGCCAAGGTGTGCGCCGAGGAGGCCACCCGCACCTCCCCGGGCCCCGGCCGAATGCGCCTGGAGGTCGCGCACTTCATGTTCGCGGTCTTCCAGGGGGAGGACGACGACGGTCCGGGCCGCTCCCGCCGGCTGGAGGAGTTCGGCCGGCGGCTCACCGGGGACAGCAGCCTGAGCAGCGCCGTGTCGGTACTGCGCTGCTGGGACCTCACCCTGCGGGGGGCGGACTTCACCGAGGCGATCGCCTTGGCGGAGTCCGCCCTGGAGGGGGGCGGGCTCCCGGCGGACCTTGGTTGGACGAACACCATGTGGGGCTTCGAGCTGCCCGGCATCCTCGGCATCTCCTACCTGTACGCCGACCGGATCGAGCGCGCGGAGGCGCTGTTCGGGGAGGCGATCCGGTCCTACGAGCTGGCCGGGTGGAGCGGTGGCCACCTGGGGTTCGCGCACTTCCTGATGGGACTCCTCCGGTTCCGGTGCGGCGACCTCGGCGGGGCGGAGGACTTCCTGCGCCGCGCCCTGCGGATAGCGGAGCGGATCGCCCCGGGCATCCCGTTGCAGTGGGACGCCGTGGGAGTGCTGGCCGACACCCTGCTCGCACGCGGTAAGGCCGACGAGGCCTGGGAACTCGCGGAACGGTACTCGTTCGGCCCGCCGTACCCGTCGGTCATGGTGCTGCCGGACGCCCCGACGCTTTACGGCAGGCTGCTGCTGGCCCGGGGCGACACCGAGGCCGCGGCCGCAGCCCTGGCCTCGGCCGGCGCCACCCTGGACGCGCGGGGCTGGCGCAACACGGTGTGGGCGCCTTGGACCGGACACCTGGCGCTCGCGGTGGCCGACCGGGAACCGGACCGGGCCCGGGAGCTCGCCGAGGACGCCGTGCGCCGGGCCGAGGAGTTCGGCGCGGACTCGGCGGTCGGCAGTGCCCTGCGACTCTGCGCGGCGGTCCACGACGGACCGCGCGCCGTGACGATGCTCGAGGAGGCCGTACGGCGTCTGGAGCGCTCCCCGGCCGGCTACGAGCACGCCCGCGCCCTGGTCGACCTGGGGGCGGCGCTCGCCGGGACCGACCGGTCGCCCGACGCGGGCGCGTTCCTCCAGCGGGGCCTGGAACTGGCCGCGCGCTGCGGGGCCGACGGCTTGGCGGCCCGGGCGAGTACGGCCCTCTCCGCGCTCCTGTCACCCGGAACGCCCGTGTAGGCGGTGACCTGGGCAGACCACGTGGGTGCCGGGGCCGGGCGGCGGAGGGACCGGGTCCCGGCTCCGCTCCTGTCGACCCCCGCTACGGTCCACGACCGCGCCCGTGAACTCGGGTCCGGGATCCCGGTCGCGGCCGGCGGTGGCGGGCCTCCGGGGCGCGAAGGCCTGCCACGGGAGTGACACACCATCACGTTACTGTGCGGGAGTGAGCCTTTACGTCGTCATAGGATTCGGGCCCGCCGGGGCTGCCACCGCTCGACTGCTGGCCGAGCGGGGTCATTCGGTACGGGTCGTCACCAGGTCGGGCCGGAGCCCCGAGCCCGGCATCGAACACGTCGCGTTGGACGCGACGGACAGCAAACGACTGGTCGAGGTGTCGCGGGGTGCGGCCGCGATCCACAACTGTGCCGCACCGCCCTACCACCGCTGGGCGAGTGAGTGGCCGCCGCTGGCCTCGTCGGTCTGCGCGGCGGCCGAGGCGACCGGGGCCGTCCTGGTCATGCTGGGCAACCTCTACGGCTACGGCCCGGTGGACGGTCCGATGTCCGAGGAGCTGCCGCTCGCGGCGACCGGCCCCAAGGGGCGGGTGCGCGCCGCCGTCTGGGAACAGGCGCGGAAGCTGCACGAGCAGGGTCGCATCAAGGCGGTCGAGGTACGGGCCTCGGACTTCTTCGGGCCCGGCGTGACCGATGGCGGGCACCTGGCCGCGCGAGTCATGCCACGACTGCTGCGCGGCAAGCCGGTCTCCACGCTCGGGGATCCGGACGCCCCGCACAGCTGGAGCTACCTCCCCGACGTGGCCAGGGCCCTGGTCCAGGTCGCGGGCGAGGAGCGGGCCTGGGGACGGGCCTGGCACGTCCCCACGCAGCCCGCGCTGTCCACCCGGGAGATGGTCGACCGCCTCGCCGCCCGGTCGGGGACGGGGCCGGTCGCGGTGCGCAGGCTCCCGCCGGCCCTGCTGGGCGTCGTGTCGGTCCTCTCCCCGCTGATCCGCGAACTGAAGGAGGTCCGTTACCAGTTCGACCGTCCGTTCGTGGCTGACTCAAGCGCTTACGAAGCCGAGTTCGCGGTACGGGCCACCCCCGTCGACGAGCAGGTCAGGGCGACGGTGAACTGGTGGCGCGAGCGACTGGCCTCCGAGGGGGGACGTCGGTGACCGTGAAGGACGCCATGGCGGGCCCGGCGGGAGCGCGGCGTGATGACGTCGCCGTCGTGGGGATGGCCTGCCGGTTTCCGGGGGCACGGAACGTGAACCAGTACTGGAGGCTCCTCACGGCCCCGCAGGCGCAGTTCTCGACCGTCCCGGACTCGCGCTGGCGCACCGCCACCTTCCTCAGCCACAACTTCCGTGACTCGTCCGCGGCCTACACGGACACCATGGCGCTACTGCCGGAGGTGGGCCACTTCGACGCGGTGCACTACGGCATCCCGCCGCGGCGGGCCAAATCGATGGATCCGCAGCACCGGCTGCTGATCGACCTCGCCCGCGAGGCGATCCAGGACGCGGGGTGGGAGGCCGAGGGCTTCGACCGTGAGGAGACCTCGGTGATCACGTCGCTCACCGACAGCGGCTACCGCGCGATCAGCACCCTGCAGATCCGGATGCGGCAGCTGGCTGGCGGCGAGTTCGGGGCGCGGGCGACCGATCCCCGGTGGCTGGAGGCGGTCCGCGCGGTCGACGGGCTGCACGGGACGTCCGTGGCCGGGCTCCTGCTCAACATGGGGCCGAACACGATCAGTTCGGTCTTCGATCTGCACGGCGAGAGCTATGCGCTGGACTCGGCGTGTTCCGGCGGACTCATGTCCGTGGCCAACGCCGTGTTCGCGCTGCGCGCGGGCCGATGCCGCATCGCACTCGCGGGCGGTGCCCAACTGATGCTCACCCCGGACCTGTTGGTGGGGCTGTGCCGGATCGGCGCCATCTCGCGCAGCGGCAGGTGTCTGCCGTTCGGCACGGAGGCGGACGGATTCGTCCTGGGGGAGGGGGCCGGGGTCCTGGTGCTGCGGCCGCTGGCCGACGCGCTGGCAGCCGGCGACCGGGTCTATGCGGTGATCCGAGGTGTGGGCACGGCCAACGACGGGACCGTGCAGGGCGGTATGCATCCCCAGGCGGCCGGTCAGCTCCGGGCGTTGCGCCGGGCCTACCGCGATGCGGGACTGGCCCCGGACTCGGTGGGGTACCTGGAGGCGCACGGCACCGGGACCACGGTCGGCGATCCGATCGAGGTCGGTGTCCTGCGTGAACTGCGGGGTGAGCGAGGTGCGCCCGCCTTCCTCGGAGCGGTGAAGGCAGTGGTCGGGCACTCGCTCAACGCCGCGGGGATAGCCGGACTCATCAAGACCGTGCTGGCCGTGCACCGGGGAGTGATACCGCCGCAGCCGGAGTTCGACCTGGCCGACCGTTCCGGGCTCGACGCCGCGCGACTGACCGTCCCGATGGCGCCGACCCGCTGGCCGGGGTCCGGGGAGCCGCGTCGGGCGGGGGTGAGCGCCTTCGGCTTCGGCGGCACCGGAGTCCACCTGGTCCTGGAGGAGTGCACCACGGCACCGGCCCGCCCGTCCCCGGACGCCGGGCCGCGCCTCCTGGTGCTCAGCGCGCGCGACCGGGCCGGGCTCGCCCGTTACGCCCGGGAACTGGCACGCACCATCTCCGGCGACCAGCTGCCGCTGGCTGGCGTGGCGGACACCCTGGCCCGCCGGGCTCCCCTCACGGAACGCCTCGCCGTGGTGGCGGAGGACGCCGCCGACGCCGTCACCAAGCTGACCGCGGCGGCCGAGTCCGTGGCGGCGGGCCGTACCGGGGATCTCGGGCCAGGGCTGGTGGTCGGCACGGTGTCACGAGACGAGCTGCCGGAGGTCGCCGTGCCGGTACCGGGCTTGCTGGACGCCGAGGCCCACACGGCCGCGTTGGCCCGGCTCGCGGAGCGCGCGGTCACCGGTTCGGGGCTTCGTCCGGTGATGGAGCGAACACCCCCGTGCACCCTGCCTCCGAGTCCGCTCGCCCCGCGCCACCACTGGGCGGTGGACGGGTCGGCTCGCGAACCGGCCAACCAGACCGGGCCGGTGGACCCGCCCGAGGCGGAGCCCGCGGCGGTGCGGGCCGGTGGCGCGTCCGCCGCGGCCATCGTGCTCGAGGAGGTGTCGCGGACCAGCGTCTTCCCGCTCGCCGACCTGAGCGAGCGGATGGCGCTGGTGACCGATCTCGGCTTCGACTCCCTGATGTTGCAGGAGCTGGAGGTCAACATCGGCAAGCGGATAACAGGCTTCCGCACCGAGGAGATGTTCTCGCCCGGCCTCACCATCGAGCAGCTGATCACGCTGGTCGATCCGTACCTCACGGGGTCGCCGGCCCCGAGTGAGCTCCTGCCCCGGAAGACCCGGGCGGACTGGGCCGACGCCACCGCGTGCGTCGATGACTTCCCGGAGGTGCGGCAGTTCGAGGAGCGCCTGAGCACGATCCTCGGCAGCGGTGCGGACTTCCCCTACTTCCGGGTCCATCAGGGCAACATCCGCGACACGACCGTGGTCGGCGGGCGCGAGTACCTGTCCTTCGGTAGCTACAACTACCTTGGGCTCTCCGGCCATCCCGTGGTCAACGAGGCCGTGCACCAGGCGGTGGACCGGTACGGGACCTCGGTCTCCGCGAGCCGGCCGCTCTCGGGTGAACGGGACCTGACCGTACGGCTGGAGCGGGCGCTCGCCGACTTCCTCGGCGTCCGGGACTGCCTGGCGCTGGTGAGCGGCCACGCCACCAACGTCACCGCGATAGGGCACCTCGCCGGCGCGGGGGACCTCGTGGTGCACGACGCGCTCGCCCACGACAGCATCCTTCAGGGCTGCGCGCTGTCCGGGGCGACGCGACGCCCGTTCGCCCACAACGACATCGGCCAGCTGGAACGGATACTGCGGCTCAACCGGTCGCGGTTCAGACGGGTGCTGATCGTCGTCGAGGGCGCTTACAGCATGGACGGTGACCTGGTGGACCTGCCCGCCGTGATCGAGCTGAAGAAGCGTTACGGAGCCCTGCTGATGGTCGATGAGGCGCACAGCATCGGCACCGTGGGCGAACACGGCCGTGGCGTGGGCGAGTTCTTCGGCGTCGACCGATCCGACGTGGATCTGTGGATGGGTACCCTCTCCAAGGCCTTCGCCAGCTGCGGCGGCTACCTCGGTGGCGCGGCCCGCATGGTGCGGTGGCTGCGGCACACACTGCCGGGCTTCGTCTACAGCGTGGGCCTGACCCCGGCCAACGCGGCCGCGGCGCTGGCCGCCACCGAGCTGATCGTCGCGGAACCGCACCGGGTGCGCACTCTGCGGCGGAAGTCGGAGCTCTTCCGGGGGCTGGCCGCATCGAGGGGCCTGGCGACCGGATCCAGCGCCAACAGTCCGATCGTGCCGTGTCTCCTCGGCGACTCGGCGACGACCCTGCGCGTCGCGGACCGGCTCTTCGACCGGGGTGTCATCGCCGATCCGATCTTCCACCCCGCCGTCGAGGAGGGGCACGCGAGGCTGCGGTTCTTCGTCACCAGCGAGCACCGTGAGGACGACATCCGACGCGCCGTGTCGATGCTGGCAGAGGAGGTGGCATCCGCCGGGAGGTGAGTGACGCACGTCAGATCAGGGTGCGTTCGATCCGGCTGAGCATGGCGTCCCTTCCGGATTCCCCGCCCTCGCCGACACGTTCGGCCGGGGACACGGCAGGCTGCTCCCTGGTGCTGCCCACCCGTTGGGAGAGCAGATAGGCGATGATCTCCGCCTCCTGCTCCTGGACGTCGTCATAGGTGGCGCGCAGGAGCATGTCACGCACGAGGTCGGGGTCGAGGTTGGGGAAGAGCAGGCGGGAGCTTGCCTCGTCCAGTCCACCTGCCCCGCGATGGCAGCAGATGATGTGGCCCAGCTCGTGCAAGATGATGTGCTCCTGATGCGCGCTGGTCGTGTTGGCGTCGTAGAAGATGAGGTCCTCGTCGCGTGCGGCGACCCACATGCCGCACGGGTGCGACGCGGGCATCTGCATCGCGACCAGCGTGATCGGGCGGCCGCGGATCTCGCCCAGGTAGCGGCAGAGGTCGGCCACATCGGCCACCTGCGGCAGGTCGAGTTCGGCGATCCGCCGTGCGCCGGCCTTCCGGAGTCCCTTGAGCTGACTGCGGCGGTCATGGTCGGCCGACCACACCTTCCTGGGGCCCCTCACTCCGGGTCCGGGGAGTCGGCCACGGGCGGAAGACCCTGCATCTGCCGGTACTGGTCCATGATGGCGGTGATGGCCTGGAGGTTCTCCTTCTTCATCCCGGCCGCTCGCATCGCCACGGCGCGGACCCCCGCCTGCCGCAGCGCCTCGATGGCGGCGACCTGGCTGAGCACCGACTCGGCGACCTCGTCGTCGAAGAAGTAGGCGACCGACACACCGAAGAAACGAGCCAGGGCAGCCAGTAGGTCAGGTGAGGGATTGGAGCGCTTGCCGGTCCGCAACTGCGACAGGTACACGCCCCCGACCTTGAGTTCGGGGTTGGCCCGCTTCAGTTCCTCCGCCACCTCGGCGTTGGTCCAGTGCTTGCCCTTGGGACGGACCGTCCTGAAGAGGTTGTCCATGCGCACAGCCATCACGGGCCGGTCATCGGTCCCGGACTCGCCAGTCTCGGACATTGAGAAGTTCCCTCCCGTCACCTCCTCGGCATTGCCCTCGGCTATCCGTCAGTTTCGCAGATTAGCTGCCAGTTGACAATCGAGCGAGACTCCGCCAACGTGGATCTCGCCGATAGCTGCCAGCTAACTTCGCTTACGGGGGTAGCCGAGTTGGCTGCTGGTCATGTCGGCTGGCCCGCACCTGGGGGGACCGGTCGGGCCAGGCCGGGCGGGACACACCCGCCCGGCTCGACGGGAAAGACGGGGGGAGCCGGGGGGAACGGGGGGACCAAAGGGAAACCCGCCCGGTCTGACGGGGGTTGCAGACCGGGCGGGAGCTCTCAACTCGCCTTGCCGAGTCTGCGGTAGGCGGATGCGACCTGGGTGAGCCAGGCGACTTCCGCGGTGAAGTTGTCCGTGTCGCGGTCTTCGAAGTCGCCGGCGTCCTTGCTGTCATCGGGGATGGTGCCGGTGCGCTTGGCATGCAGGGCCCGCCTGATCTGCGCCGCTTCGGCGAACGCCTGTCGGGACTCCTCGCTCGCCCTGACGTCCGTCGTGTCGACGTGGTCCGTGGCGTCGGCGCCGTTGGCGGAGCGGACGATGTAGGGGCGCAAGTCCCGCCAGCCGTCCCGTATTTCGATGACCCGACGGTGGAGGCGGTAGTTGAGGTCGGAGACCGAAGCCCCGGGCGGCTCCAGTGCGATGTCCGGGGAGGACTCGTACAGGTCCCGCCAGAGCGGGTAGAGGGCCCGGTAGGACCGGTAACTGTGTGCCCACTCCAGCAGTCTGGCGGCTGAGGCTCCCCAGGAGGAGATGGTCAGACTGAGCGAGAGGGTGACGATGCCCGCCGCACTGAAGACGGAGGCGGCGACCTGCCAGACGCCGATGTCCACCCCGCACGCGGCGGTGAGGATGTTGACCGTCCTGGCCAGGCAGTAGAGGAAGAGGACCACTGCGGCAACCGAGAGCAGCCGCAGGGCCTGTCGCAGCGAGGCCTTGCCGGTCATCCGGGCGTATGGGCCGCACTGGCGGAAGATGGTGACGCACGGAACCGCCTGGGAGACGATGAAGACCAGGAGGTAGGTGAGGACCAGTGGCCGGCCGCTGCCGGTGTCGAAGTCCGAAGCCGGCAGATCGGGGCCGTGAGCGACGAAGAAGAGCGCCACCAGGAGCGCGTTGAGCGCGACGCCGGTGATCAGCCAGTAGCGGGTCTTCCGTACCGCCTCCTCCGCGGCGGTCGCCCAGCGCAGCAGGATGATCTGCGCACTGACGCAGAAGGCGACCGCCGACACGTGCATCATTAGGACGGCGAGGTTGCCGACACCCAGGAAGCTCTTGCTTCCCATGGCGACGGCACCCAGCGTGAAGGTGAGGCACTGGAGCAGCAGAGTGATCACCAGCGTGCGGTAGGCGCTCTCCCGCCAACTACGCCTTACTTGGCACAACCGGTAGACCAGCGCGGCGTACGACGAGAGCGCCGCGATGACGAAGCAGAGGGTTTTGGTGGTGTTCACGGCCTGATCCCCCGTCGGTGCCGCACGCGCGGCTGACGGTCTAGTCGGTGGTCTCGCCCAAGGGAACCACGAGCCCGATGCCTTCGGCTGCCACGGCGATGGCGTAGTCGAAGAACGCGGACTCGTCACGAACACTGTCGTGGGTTCGGCTGAAGACCTGGAACACCAGGAGGCCGATCAGGTTGCTCCACAGCACGATGCCGCGCTCGATGATGTCCGAGAACGGAGCCTCGGGCACGCCGCCGAAGAGCTCCACGGCCTCCGGCAGGAGCAGCGGAGGCCCGGGCACCGTCCGCCGGGGCGGGGTGAGTTCACCGGCCTCGAGCGCCGAACGCACGACGGCGGCCAGCACCGCGGGGGTGCGCGAGGCGGGCGGGACCGTGTCCTGCGGGGCGTGGTAGTCCGGAACGGGCGAGCCGTAGATCAGTGTGAATTCGGCGGGGTTGTCGAAGGACCACTGCCGCAACGCGCGAGTGACCGCGAGCAGCCTCGCGCCGGCCGACGCGTTGGCCTCGCTGGCGGCCTGATCGGCCTGCTCCATCGCGGCGCCGGACTCGTTGTAGGCGTCGATGACCAGCGCGGTCAGCAGGTCGTCCCGATGCGGGAACACGGCCTCCACATCGGTGACGGCAAGACCGCCGGCCTGGGCGACAGCATCCGGGGACAGCCCTCCGGCGCCCAGCTTCACCAGCAGTTGGCGCGCGGTGGTCTTGATGACGACCGGCAGTGTGGCGTTCTCGTCGGCGGCGCTCTTTCCGGAAACATCCATGGCCAAACCGTACCCGCCGGTCGTGAGGTCCATAAGTGCGGTCGGCCGATCACCCCGGGTGTGCGCTGTGATCCCGGCCACACCCGGTTCCGGCTCGTCCGCGCGCTCGCCGCCGAGCCCCGCACCCGGCGACCGGGCCCGCTGACTGGGTGGCAGGTACGCGGTGGTGACCGTAACGGACCCGCGGTGGACGGGTGTTGGCGAGTGGCGGATCCGTACCCCGTCGACGGGCGCTGCGGCTGCCGCTCCCGACTCGGGGACGGTGCTCGTGGCCGGTGGCCTACCGACCGCCGGCCTGGTAGGTCTTCCTCCAGCGGGCGAGGAGGCGGGCGTCCCCCTGGCCGGAGCCGCTGAGCCGGACCAGTGGCTCCAGGGCGGTGCCGTTGTGCCAGGCGCCGAAGTGGTCGCGGTGGATGGCGATGATGCCGTTCTCCCGGGCGAAGGACTCGGCGGGCCGGGTGAAGCGGGTGGTGGTGACGAAGATCGCGACGTCGACCCCGAAGTGCTGCTTGGCGCCCAGCAGGTCGCGCACCTCGCGGCTGGGGATGGCGGCGGTGGGTGCGTAGCGCTTGCACTGGACCACCATCGTGCGGCCGTCCGGCAGGCGCCCGCGCACGTCGGCCCCGTTGTCGCCGGCGCCGCCCACGCGTCGGACCTCGGAGCAGCCGTCGCGACGGCACAGGGCGGCGACGAGCTCCTCGAACTCGGTGCCGGTCATCCTGTCCACGTCGGCGAGCGACCGGTGGCCAGCCCGCACCAACTCCTCGGCCCGCCAACGCCGGTCCCGGTCACGCAGGGTCCGGTCGATGCGCCGCAGTCGCCAGCCCAGCAGCCCGACGCCGCCGATCCCGGCCGCGGCGAGCAGGTAGGGCCAGATCAGCGACCACACCGCGATGAGCGGGAGCAGAAGCAGGGCGCCGCCGGCCAGGGTTGCCTCCCACCGCTTGCTCCGCCGCCCGCGCCCCGACGGGCGGCGTCCACCTCGCCTGGCCATGTGGTCCCCTTCCGGTGCTCCCGGACAGCAGTGTTGGGCATGACGGTGATCCGCGGAAGACCACCACCGGCCGGGTCGTTGGGCTGGGAACGGGGTCTGGACCGGGAGCCGGCGATAAGATACCTTCGCGAAGGTATCTTACGCCCCCTCAGTGGAGAGGAACGACACCGATGCCCCTTCTGGTCGAGTCCGAGATCGCCGTTCAGCGGCCTCCGTACCTCGTCTTCAGTGACGTCGACGAGACCCTGATCGCCTGCAAGAGCATGTTCGACTTCCTTCGCTTCCAACTCACCAGCAGACACGGGGAGTGGGGAGAGGCCCGGTACCTGGAGATGGTCGGGGAGCTGCGCGCCATGGCGGCCGCCGGGGCGCCCCGGGAGGAGGTCAACCGGAGTTACTACCGGCTCTACGCCGGCGAGGAGGTGGCGGAGATCGCCGAGCTCGGGCGGCGGTGGTTCGCCGAGCGGAGTGCGACGCCGGGGTTCTTCATCGAGTCCACGGTCGCCGCGCTGCGCGAGCACCGCGCGGCCGGGGCGGAACTCGTCCTGGTCTCGGGCTCGTTCGACGCCTGCGTGGCGCCGATCGCCGGTCATGTCGGGGCGTCCTACGTGTTGGCCACCGCGCCGGAGGCGGTGGACGGGAGATACACCGGCGAGGTGGTCGAGCCGGTGATCGGCTACGGCAAGCGGGCCGGCGTGATGCGGTTGCTGGCCGACCACGCGGCCGTCGACCCGCGGGACTGCTTCGCCTACGGCGACCACCTGTCGGATCTCCCGATGCTGGAGTGCGTGGGGCATCCGCGGGTCGTGGGCGGGGATCCCGAGCTGATCCGCCGGCTGGACCGGCGGGCGGGGGTCGAGCCCGGCTGCGCGGTGGCCTGCTGGTCGATGGGGGCCGGGCAACCGGGTGTGGAGCCGTGCCCGCGGGAGTGCGTCCTGTGAGCGGACCGCTCCGAGTAGCGCGCCGATGACCGAATGGCAGGGGTTGGATGATCCAACCCCTGCCATTCGGTGTTCAGTTGATGCCTCGGAAGATGTGTGGTTCGTGGTCGTCGTCCTCCTCGCCGGCGAGTCGGGGAGCGGGACGGTCGCGATCGGTGTTCGTCACGGTTCAGCCCGCCACCGCGAGTTCGCGCTCGAGTGCCCGTAGTCCGGCCGGTCGGGCGTGCCGGGTGGGTGCCCACCTCAGCAGGGCTGAGCCGACCGACATGCCGCCGCCGAATCCCGACATCAGCACGATGTCGTCCTCGGTGAAGGCGCCCTGACGATGACTCAGGTCGAGTGTGATCGGGATCGAGGCCGAGCCGGTGTTGCCGTAGAGCTCCAGCGCCAGGTGGCAGTCGGCGGAGCCGAGCCCGAGCTCGGGCCAGACCTCGCCGAGCATCACCCCGTTGGCCTGGTGGGGCACGAAGTGGTCCACCTGGTGGCGGAGCAGGCCGGCCTTGCGGACCAGGGAGTGGACCGCGGCGGGCAGGTTCTCCTGGACGAAGGTGCGCACGCCGCGCCCGTCCATCCGGAAGAAGTGCCCGCCGTCCTCCAGGGTGCCGGCGGAGGCGGGGTGGCGGCTGCCGCCGGCCGGAACGCTGATCAACCGGTGCTGGTCGCCCCGGGTGATCAGGCTGGTGGCCAGTGTGCCCTGGCCGTTCGGGACCCGGCCGAGCACGACCGCGCCGGCGCCGTCGCCGAAGAGGATGGCGGTCTTGCGGTCGGTGTAGTCCAGGATCCGGGAGTAGACGTCGGCGCCGATGACCAGGGCGTAGGAGTCCTCGGGCTCGCCGCGCAGGATGCGCTCGGCCGCGGTGAGCGCGTAGACGAATCCACTGCACACGGCGTTGACGTCGAACGCGGCCGCGTTGGTCGCGCCGATCAGCGACTGGACGATGCTGGCGGTGGCCGGCTGCGGGTGGTCGGGGGTCGAGGTCGCCAGCACGATGTAGCCGATCCGGTCCGCCGTCAGCCCGGCCTGTTCCAGGGCTCTCTCGGCGGCGGCCGCCGCGAGGTCGGAGGTGGCCTCGTGGGGGGCGGCTCGGCGGCGCTGCCGGATGCCGGTCTTGCGTTCGATCCACTCGGCGGTCACTCCGGCCCGCTGTCCGATCTCGTCGTTGTGCACGACGGTGCTGGGGAGGTAGGAGCCGGTGCTGATGACGCCGATCGAGTATGGGCGGTGCATGGTGGTGCCTCCTTCGAAGGGACGTGTGGGACGCGTGGGAGGTGGGAGAAGGCTTGGGGAGGCGGCTGGAGACAGCTGAGGAGGGGGAGGGGCCGGCCGGGTCAGGCGTAGGTGGTGAACTCCTGGAAGCTCGGACCCTGCAGCTTGAGCTGGGCGTGGATGTCCCCGCCGAGCCCGAAGTGGCCGATCGCGCCGCCGTAGTTCTGCTGGTAGCTCATCCACAGCACGATCACGTTGATCACCCGGTTGGCACCGGGGGAGCCGGCCTCGGGGAACGGGTTGGGCAGCGTCGCGCTGTAGTGCGCCATGCCGTGCTGGTCGGTCATGAAGGCGTTGGGGATGCCCAGCGGTCCGGGCCGGGTGGGGCCGGCGGGGTCGAGGTCGTGCTCGCGCAGCGACATCACGGTGTAGAGGCTGTCGGGGATCAGTCCGGTGAAGGCGAACGAGAAGCCGGCGCTGTGCCGGTCGGGGGAGAGGGCGACCTCCAGCTGGCCGCGGGCCTTCATCCACTGGCTGAGCCGGATCGGCTCGCGCACCTTCAGGCCGTCCTCGAACCTCGCGTCCGCGATCGGGGCCTGGTGCAGGGGGTAGCTCGGACGCTCGACGTTGTGCGCGTCCGGACGCTGCTCGGGGGCGAAGAGCATGTGGTAGTTGTTGCACGGCAGCGGCAGCGGCAGGGTGTAGAGCGGCATCGCCGCGTCCTCGGGCGGGACGGCGGCCGGCAGCTCGCGGACGATCCGGTACGGGAGGTGCTGGCCGAAGGGCGGCAGCGGGCTGTCGGCGGAGACCACGGCGCTGCCCCACTCGGCGACGGTGCCGCCGTCCGGGCCGGGCCGGTTGATCCGGCCGATCACGACGAAGTCGCCGTTCTCGTCCATGATCTCGCTCGGGGGGTAGAGCGGGCCCTGGGTGGTGACGCTCAGGTCGTAGGTGCGGTTGGTGATCGTGGTGGGTTCGATGGCGACGGTCATGGCGGTGCTCTCCTTCACCGGGTCTGGGGACCCGCGGGACGCGGGGGTGTACGGCGCCCGCGTCCCGCGGGCCGACTGGGTGCGGACGGGGACTGGGACGGGAATCAGGCGCTGACCCGGGCGTAGAGCCGGGTGTAGAGGCCGCGGTCGCCCCCGGTGATGTACGAGTCGCCGGCCTGGCGGACGATCTCCTGGTAGCGCGGAGAGGTGAAGACCGCCGTGTAGTCCTTCGGGTCGCAGGAGAAGCCGGAGACGAACATGACGCCCGGCTCGCTGCTCAGCACCGAGTGGTAGGCCTCGAAGATCTCGACCTCGGGCGAGGTCCGCACCACGTCGAAGATGGTCTCCTCGCGCCAGGCGCGGTAGCCGCGGTAGGCCGGCGGCGGGACCTCGACGTGCCGCATCTGCAGGTAGGGGGTGTTGGGCAGCGGGTCGTTGCCCGGCTTCGGCGCCTCGACGAACTGCAGCATCTGGCGGCTGAAGTCGCTGAGCGCCATCGGGCCGACCACGTCCCACAGCGCCCGCCAGTCCTTGCGCAGCGCGTCCAGCTCGTCGTAGTCGTTCAGCGGCGCCAGCTCCAGCAGGGTGGAGTCCTCCAGGCCCCGGAAGAGGATCCGGCCCTCGATGCCGGAGGCGGCGTTGTGGGCGATCCAGGCCTGGGCGGCGGCGTCGACCTGGTCGGGCTTGACGGACAGCTCGGTGACGGTGATCAGGGCGTTCGACATGGGAGTTCTCCTTCTTGGATGTACGTGCGGTTGGTGTGGTGCGGTGAGGGTGGGACGGGGTGTCAGGCGTTGACGAGGGTCCGGGCTTCGGCGTGGACCACGTGGTCCACCGCGTACTGGGCCCGCTTGTGCTCCTTGGGCTCGATCAGCGCGGACTCGAAGGCGGTGTACTCGACGTGGGTCAGCGAGGCGCGTCGGGCCGCCTGGTAAACGCTGATCTCGGCGCTGAACGAGAGCCGGCTGGGATCGGCCAACTCGGCCCTGGTGGTGAGGAATTCGACGGTGGCGTCGAGCGGGAAGAGGAAGTTCTCGAAGCTGGTGTTCATCGTGTCGATGACGTAGTAGTACGAGCGCTCGGGGTGGCGGCTGGCGTAGAACCGTTCGCTGACCGCGAGGAACATCTGGCGCGCGGCCTCGACGGCCACCATGCCCTGGACGTGCTGTCCGGTCTGGTGGTCGAGCAGCAGCTCGTTGTCGTTGTGCACCCGCAGGGTGGCGAGGAAGCGGGCGGTGCCCTCCTGGCGCAGGTCGGCGATCAGCGTGTTCTCGGTCAGCCGCTTGTGCACCTCGCCCTGGGGGGAGAGGTCCGGCACGGCGAACTGGAACTCCAGCCGGCCGTCGAGTCCGAGCCGGGCGGCCTCTTCGCGCACCGCCGCCCACTCGGCGAGGGTGACGCCCTGGGCGGCCCGGACGACGGTCCGCTCGGGCAGGTCGGCGTATCCGCCGAGCAGGAGCTCGCTGATGAAGTCCGAGACGGTGCGGACGCCCTCGTGGACGGCGAATCCGGCGAAGCGGTCGCCGACGAGTAGGACGGTTCGGGGCTGGGTCGACATGGGTCTCTCCTTGGCTGACGGGCCTCCGGACGGAGGCTGGGCGCAGGGCATTGCAGCTGGGTGGTGCAAGCGGATGGCGGCGAATGGCAGTGGCTCGCATTCGACGCGAAGGCTCGTGGTGCAGGAAGAGCTGTGCGGGAAGAGCTGTGCGAAAGAGCAGGTGGCGCGGCCGTCGTCCGGAGTCGGTGTCCCCCGTACTGCGTCGGACTGGGCCGGTGAGAAGAACGTTAGTCCGGACCGGGCCGCTGGCGCAACCATCTAGTTGGTTTTTCTCAACCACCCAGTTGGTTGCCCCCCGGGCTATCCTCGATCCATGACAGCCACCACCAAGGCCCAGGAGACCCGGGGCAAGCTGCTGGAGGCCGCGCAGGAGGAGTTCTCCGAGCACGGCCTGGCGGGTGCCCGAGTGGATCGCATCGCCGAGCGCTCAGGGGTCAACAAGCAGCGCATCTATGCCTACTTCGGCAACAAGGAGGCCCTCTTCTCCGCCGTCCTCAGTCGGGTGTACGAGCAGATGGGCGAGCAGGTGCCCATCCCCTCGACCGAGGAGGGGCTGCGTGGATACGTCGGCCAGGTCTTCGACTACCACCGCCGTTACGGCGACCTGGTCCGGTTGCTCGCCTGGGAGGGTCTGCACTACCGCGACCGGCCGATCCCCAGCGAGAAGGAGCGCGAGACCTACTACACCCACAAGACCGCGTCGCTCAGTGTCGCCCTGGGCATCGACGACCCGACCGCCTCCGCCCGGGTGCTGATCGCCCTGATCGGCCTCGCGTCCTGGGCGTTCATCGTGCCGCAGCAGCGTCGGCTGATGCTCGGACCGGAGCACGACTCGGAGGCCAGCTGGGCCCTGCTGCGCGCCAATGTGGTCGCCGGCGGCCACGCGGTCATCGACAACGCCCTGCACGGCACCGCCTGACCGGATCCCACCAACTCGCCGCGGACCGCCCGGTGGTGAGCGCAGCCCGATGCGCTCACCACCGG